>JAPYON010000150.1 GCA_029938175.1 Paracoccaceae bacterium
GGTATAGCCAGCATAGAGAAACGAGATTGAAGAAATGAAAGCGCCTACATATGTCCAGATAACCAACGGCAGGTCTGAAAATCCCGTAATGCCCTCGACTGCCAAGCGCCACAATTTCCAACCCGAAAACTTGCTTTCGCCAGAGCCTCTCGAAGTTCTCTTGTAATCGACATACACAGGTTCGAAACCCACCCAAGCGAATAACCCCTTCATGAATCTCCGGTTCTCGTCTAGGCTGTTAATCGCATCCACAATCACTCGATCCATCAGCCGAAAATCCCCGACATTGTTGGGAATTTGGATGTCTGAAATCCGGTTGTGCAACTTATAAAACAATCCTGCGGTGATCCGTTTTACAAAACTATCCTCGCTTCGATCCGTCCGCCTCGCCAGCACCAGTTTTTCGCCGTCAAACCAACGTGCAACCAGCTCCACTATCAGCGAGGGCGGGTCCTGCAGATCAACGTCAATAACCACAACGGCATCGCCGGTAGCTCCCCTTAATCCCGCTGTAATCGCTGCTTCTTTGCCGAAATTCCGTGAAAAGTTTATCAAGCCAATTTTAAAACGCCTTTTCTGATTTAGAATTCCAACCCGCGTTTCGTCCTTACTGCCATCGTTTACAAATATTACCTCGGTTGTTAACGCCGTATCCGCGCCAACCGGTAGCGTATCAATAACCTGTTCAATAGCATCGCAAAACGCATCGATAGAACCCGCCTCGTCAAATACCGGTACAACGATCGAAAGTAATTTATTTGCGGGTGCGGTCATTAATAATTTTTCCAATCACGTGCCTGGCTTTTCGGACCATCTCAACAAGTATACGTATTCTAATACACCGTTTTTATTGAAGTTATACGCGGAATGTGAAGAAATCTCTGTGAATTCAACCATACCATATTCCGCCTCGAAAGATTTTAACTCTTGTAACGATATAACGAGGTATCCTTCTTGCGTCTTCTGCAACACTTCTGTAAACGCGTTTACCGACGTTTCCCTAATCGGGTGATCTACCTCGCGAGAGGCGTAGAATATTAAGCTGGGTTCACTATATCCAACCATATAGATCGCGGAATCCGCACTTATATTTTCTGTGATTGCCTGCCCTACTTCGCGGGAAATTTTAAAGGATGGCTCCAACCCCGGCAGTACCGCCCAATACAATACAAAAACGCTGATAAGCGAACCAATGGCAAGTTCTCGGGGCAAGTTACCTGTTGCCCGTCTATAAATAACCCAAACCGCGAAACCGGTGAACAACAAGCCGCTGGAAACGATGGTAAAACTATAGAAACCAACTGCAAATGACATACCGGCCCAGATAATCACACCGCCGAGGCCTACATAGAAGAATACCAGAAACGCCAGTCCCACCCAATTTGGAGTCGCTCTTTTACTGCCTGAAAATATCGACGCCGATATCGCTATTGCCAGCGGCGCCGACACTGGAAAGATGTAGTGCGGCAGTTTCGTTGCTGCCAGAGAAAAAATTACCAAAGTAGATAAAAACCATACACTTAGTATCGTCCATTCTTTTCTGTTCTCGGAAAATCGCAATTTTATACCGCTCAAGAGGTCGGGAAGATAAACTGGCCAAGGCATGAACAACAAAAAAATAGCCGGTATATAAACTGGCAAGAACATCAGGTAACCGAAGGCCCCCTGCCCGCCATGCCCTTCCATAGGTGCCAATGCACGCCCGACAATATGGACCATAACACCTTCGCGAACCAATTCACCGTTCGAGAGGTTATTGGCTGGTATGAACCAAACCATAAACAAACCGAGCGCGACGGTTCCGGCCAATACCAAACCCCAATATGCCTTGAACGAGGGGCGACGGTCGGACGGTAGTGCCAACCAGATTCCTGTAACGGCTGCCCCCAACAACACCGGTCCAACTGGGCCCTTCACCAACATGGCAACCAACATTCCCACGCCAAAAACTGCTAGCAGTTTAACCAAGCCGGAGGTCCCAAGTTCGGGGCTATAAAGGATTTTCACAGCGGCCCACATGGACAACATCATACCTAACAGCAATACGGCATCCATCATCGCGGCAGCGCCCAAATACAGCGTCAGTAATCCGGTTGCAAAAACAACAACGCTTTTCCTCGCCACGTAAGACCCGAACATTTGGCGCGCGATCGAATACAGCAGCAACACCGAAAAACCGATGGCCGGGCCCGAGAAAAACCGGGCGCCGAACTCTGTCTCGCCAAATATCAGCGTTGACAGCCCCATCAACCAATATCCCAGTGGCGGCTTGTGCGGGAAGGTTTCGCCGTTAAACCGCGGCATCATCAAATCGCCGCTCTGAAACATCTCGATTCCGGTTCGGGCATAAAGGGGCTCATCCCAATCCCACAACATAGTTGCTGGCATCAGTGCTAGAAGAAATACTGTCAACAACAGTGCCAAAACAACTACATATCTTGGAAACATATTGGCACCTTAAAATTTATTGTTATAATTTTGCTGTCCCACAAATGCATCATTGGCGCAAGGGTTTGCACTATTGTCACAAGATAGAAAGATTGGCCAGTGGACTTCATGCGACATATTCAAAACACTTGATTGCCGATTCGTGAATACTTTTGAAAGACCCCTAATAATATGAACGAACACCCAGATAAAATCGAATATAGTATGAAATCCCGCCCTGCGAGCGTGCATGCCGCGCTGAATAACCCGTTCTTTTGGGCCGCCACATACGCGCTGTTGATTTTCTTAACGCATATACCCTACCCTCTCCAACACCGCCCGCACATCCGGCAGTCGCTTCAGCGTCCGCCCCAGCCTTTCCCGCCACTTACCACCTGCCGCCAGCGCATCAGAATACGCTTATTCAAAATTATCTGGGCGATCCTCGGCCAGCACATTAATCAGAAACTCCGCTTGCAGACGGTCCTTCTCGGCTTTCAGGGTTCCCTCACCGCGGGGAAGGTTTCAAAGAAAACCTTACCCCCACCGCGTATTTACGCAGAACTTCCAGCTCGTCGTTAAGCGGGCGGTCATGC
>JAPYON010000151.1 GCA_029938175.1 Paracoccaceae bacterium
GCGCCAAGCTGGTTGCCGATCAGGGTGCACGGATTATTGATATTAATATGGGCTGTCCAGCAAAGAAGGTGACGACGGGGTATTCCGGCTCGGCATTGATGAAAGATCCTGACCATGCACTGTCGCTGATTGCGGCCGTTGTGGCGGCGGTTGATGTTCCGGTGACGCTTAAAATGCGACTGGGGTGGGATGATAACAGTCTGAATGCCGCCGATATTGCGAAACGAGCCGAGGATGCTGGCATCCAGATGTTAACCATTCATGGACGGACGCGGTGTCAGTTTTACAAAGGCGCGGCGGATTGGGCGGCCATCGCGGCCGTGAAGAATGGGGTAAATATTCCGTTAATTGCCAATGGAGACGTGGTGGATTCGCTTTCCGCGAAGCGTGCACTTGAACTGTCAGGTGCCGAAGGAGTGATGGTTGGACGCGGGGCGCAAGGGCTGCCGTGGACGCTGGCACAAATCGCTGCGGAGCAGGCAGGACAGGTTTATACGAAGCCGCAGGGCGGCGAGCTGGCCGATGTAATTCTTACACACTACGAAGATATGATCCGCTTTTACGGGCCTGATTTGGGTGTGCGGAATGCGCGCAAACATCTGACATGGTATCTGGAACGGCTTGAGGGCGGAATGGAACTGCGAAACGCGATTATCCGAGAGCGTGACGCGTGCGTGGTTATCAAAACGTTAACTGCAGGTCTTGCTGGTTGTGGATTAACAAAACAGGTGGCCGCATGACCGAGCCGAATTTCGAGACGCTTTGGGGTGCTATCCCCTATCCGGCCTTCGCCATCGATGCCGACAACACTTTGTTAACCTGCAACGGAGCGGCTGAGTTCTTCAGTGGCACGTCGGTTCGCCAAATGTCTGGTAAGAATTTATTAACTTTTGTGGGCGAGGGCAGTGTCGTTCAAAACGTAGTTGAGCAAGCACGACGGGACGCGGTCTCGGTCGTGTTGCACGGGATCGAGGTAAGCTGGGCCGACAGCACGCCGCGTCAGAATGACGTGCACGCGACCAGCATATTAAACGGTCAGGTGTTGTTACTGCTGCATCCGCGTGGGTTGGCAGAGAAAATGGACCGCAGCCTGACGCACCGCTCAGCGGCGCGTTCTGTGGAGGGTATGGCGGCGATGCTTGCCCATGAAATCCGCAACCCTCTGGCGGGGATAAACGGGGCTGCGCAACTGCTAGCCATGAGCGTTAACGAAGATGATCAAGAACTTACCGAGCTGATTCAGGATGAAATTCGCCGCATTGGTCGGCTGGTAGACCGCGTCGAGCAATTCGGAGACTTGCGCCTCGCCCCGCGCGTGGCAGTTAATATCCACGACATTCTTAACCGCGCTAAACGGGCCGCCGAAGTGGGTTTTGCCGAACATGTCAGGTTTTCCGAAGAATTTGATCCCTCGCTGCCGCCCGTCAGTGCCGATCCCGACCAGCTATCGCAAGTGTTCCAGAACCTGCTGAAAAATGCGGCGGAGGCCACGCCGAAAGTTGGTGGCTCGATCACAGTTAAGACTGCGTTTCGTTCCGGTGTGCGCCTGCAGATGCCGGGTCAGCAACCCGAGAGCCTGCCACTGGAGGTTACGATAACTGACAATGGTGTGGGTATTCCTGAAGAATTGATTAACGACATCTTCGATCCTTTCGTCAGCTCAAAGGCCGCGGGTTCCGGGTTGGGCCTGTCATTGGTGTCGAAAATTATTGCCGATCACGGCGGAGTGATCGAATGTAATTCCGAACCCGGAAAAACTAAATTCAAGGTTTTACTGCCGATCTGGCGCAAGCCGCTAACGGAGTCTTAAGATGGATGGCACTGTAATAGTCGCGGACGATGACCGCACAATCCGCATGGTCCTTAGTCAGGCGTTGACACGGGCGGGGTGTCGAGTGCGCTCGACTGGGGCTGTCTCGACGTTGTGGCGTTGGGTAGAAGAGGGCGAGGGAGACGTTATCATTACAGACGTCAACATGCCCGATGGCGATGCGCTTGATATTCTTCCGGCGATCCACAAGCGTCGGCCTGATCTGCCTATTGTGGTGATGAGCGCGCAAAACACCGTGATGACCGCCATTCGTGCGAATGAGGCTGGGGCATATGAATACCTTCCTAAACCCTTTGACCTTAAGGATTTATTAGCAACTGTTAACAAAGCGCTAACGCAAACTTCCGCTGGAGTGAAAAAGCCTGACAATAACGACGAAGTTTTGCCACTTATCGGACGATCACCGGCGATGCAGGATGTTTACCGTATTATGGCGCGGTTGATGAACACGGATTTGGGCGTAATGATTACGGGCGCTTCGGGAACCGGAAAAGAACTGGTCGCGCATGCGCTTCACGACTTCGGTCAGCGTAAGTCCGGACCGTTCATAGCGCTGAACATGGCAACCGTTCCGGCGGATATGATAGAGATTGAATTATTTGGAAGCGAGAGCCAGGCGTTGGGGCCGGATTCTGCGATAATCGGTAAGTTCGAGCAAGCCAACGGTGGCACGCTGTTCTTGGATGAAGTTGGCGACCTTCCGCTGGAAGCACAATCGAGGTTGTTGCGCGTATTGCAGGAGGGCGAGTTTTCGCGGGCTGGTGGGCATCAGGTTTTAAGCGCCAATGTACGGGTCATCGCTGCCACACATCAGGATTTACGAGCCTTGATTAACGAAGGGAAATTCCGCGAAGACTTGTTTTACCGCTTGAACGTCGTGCCGATCCGCCTGCCGTCTTTGCGCGAACGGATGGAAGATATAGCCGATTTAACCCGACATTTTCTACGCCAAGGCGAGGAAGATGGCTTGCCAAGTAAGGTTATTTCGAACGAAGCCGTCGAGGTTTTGAAGGTGCAGCAATGGACTGGAAACGTCCGCGAGCTGGAAAACCTGATCCGTCGACTTGCAGTTCTTTGCCCTGACGACATTATCAGCGCAAAGATTGTATCGCAGGAAATCGCGGTGCGGCCCAGCTCGGCCGTTGCGCCGACGCCGGGCGGCGCAGAAAGCTTGTCGAACGCACTTG
>JAPYON010000152.1 GCA_029938175.1 Paracoccaceae bacterium
ATATGGTCCTTTGGATGGATCGCGAAACGTCTGGGTTCACCCATATGGGCGGCGAGGGGGCGAACTGGATTGGTGAGTCTGCATTCTCGAATACGAACCATGTTTTTCAGAATATAGGAGACGGAACTTATAACCATTCCGGTATTCAAGCTATCCGCGCGGCGATTGCTGCGGGCGATGTGAACATCACGTACAAGGTTTTGTATAACGATGCCGTTGCAATGACCGGCGGCCAGAAAAACGATGGAGATCTGAGCGCCGAACAAATAGCTGCTGAATTGATAGCCATGAGAATCAAGAAACTGGTTGTCATTTACGACGAGAAAGAGGACGTGGATTTCGCAGCGCTACCAAAAGGTGTCGAGACTGCAGAGCGTCGAAATCTGATGGAAGTGCAAGAACGAATGCGCGAGGTCGGGGGGGTCTCGGCTATACTTTACATCCAGACCTGTGCCGCAGAAAAGCGCCGCCGCCGCAAGCGTAGACTTTTCCCAGATCCCAACAAGCGTATCTTTATTAATCCTGACGTTTGCGAAGGCTGCGGGGATTGTGGTGTGCAATCAAACTGCGTTTCGATCGTACCGCTGGAAACGGAACTGGGCCGCAAGCGCGAGATTGACCAGTCGTCCTGCAATAAGGATTTCTCGTGTGTGAACGGTTTTTGCCCCAGTTTTGTATCGCTAGAAGGTGCGCAAGTCAAAAAACCCGAGCGGGCTGTTCTAGAGCTTCCTGATCTGCCGATGCCGAAGTTGCCGACCATTAATGGTACGCACAACATCATCATCACGGGTGTCGGTGGTACGGGCGTTGTTACCGTTGGGGCGTTGCTGGGAATGGCAGCCCATCTTGAGGGCAAGGGTGTTGGAATGATGGAAATGGCGGGGCTGGCCCAGAAGGGTGGCGCGGTGCATATACATTGTCGTGTTGCAGAAAAACCCGAGGACATTTCGGCGATTCGTGTGGCTGTCGGTGAGGCGGACGCCATTATAGGTGGGGACCTAGTGACGACTTCGGGCTCCAAGACGCTAGGGTTGATGACGCGCGGGCGCTCTAAGGCGGTATGTAACTCGCATCAGATAATCACGGGGGATTTTACCCAGAACAAAGATTTTAGTCTGCCAGTCGACCGGATGAGAATCGCGCTTAAGGCGCGGCTTGGCGAAGGGGCGTTGGCCATGCTTAACGCAACCAAATTGGCCGAGAAGTTTATGGCCGATGCGATTTACGCCAATGTCCTGATGCTGGGCGCAGCATGGCAGGCGGGATTAATTCCTATGTCGCTGGAATCAATTAAAAAAGCGATCGAGCTGAATGGCGCAGGCGTTGAAAGTAATCTGTTAGCATTGAAAGTTGGCCGCTGGGCTGTCGCTTTCCCGGCCGAGTCCACAGCAGCATTGAATGGGGCAAACGAAGGCATGGAAGAAATTGATGGCGTTGAATTCCGCGCACAGCATTTGCGTAAATACCAAAATGACCGGTTGGCCAAGCGGTATTTGAAACGGGTAGCGACGGCGAAGGCGGTAGACACAGAATTCGGTGCTGCATTGTCGAAAGGCTATCACAAGCTACTTGCCTACAAGGATGAATACGAAGTTGCTCGTTTGCATCGCGAAACGCTTGAGGCTGCTGTGGCAGAACATTTCACCGATGTGCGATCCATGCGATTTCATATGGCCCCCCCCATTTTTGGGAAAAAGGATAAGCAAGGAAGGGCGATCAAGTCGGAATTTGGCCCGTGGATGATGACGGCATTCGGATTGTTAGCCGCATTGAAAGGCTTGCGAGGTACGCCGCTAGATGTGTTTGGTTGCAGATCTGAACGAAAAATAGAGCGAAGATTGATAAAGGAATACGTCAAGACCATGGACGAGATTGAAGCGACAATCTCTGGCAACACTCGTGATCTGGCGATTGCTCTGGCTGAGCTGCCACTGGATATCCGAGGTTTCGGGCATGTAAAAATGGCCAATGCGGCGGCGGCGGCGAAGAAGCGAGAAGGGCTGTTGGCGGCGTTTCGTGCAGGTGGCAGCCCGCAGGTGCAAGCTGCAGAGTAATTAACCCTTGCGGATCAAATAAACCTGCTCAGTGGTACTTGTGTTGCTGGACATCAATGTGTGTCCCTGCTCGCTGCAAAAATGCGGCACATCAATGACGGCTGCGGGATCATCAACCAGCAGTCGTAACACTTGTCCTAATTGCAATTGATGCAACCTTTTGCGCGTTTTTAGTATGGGCAGTGGGCAAAGCAGCCCGACTGCATCTAATTCTTGATCCCAATCCATCATCTAGACGTAAGGCGATCTGTAACAATTGTCTACGTGATTGTGATAAATCAGGGCATGACGTTGAACATGAAATCCCTTAAGTAAGTGTAAACAACGAGGATTGCTATGTTCGGAATCGATATTATTGACGCGTCTATGGGGCTTTCCCTGATGATTTCTACTTTCGCCGGAATTTTATCGTTTTTGTCACCTTGCGTGCTACCGATCGTGCCGCCGTATTTGGCTTTTATTGGGGGAACTTCGATCGACGAGATGTCCGACGGCCGTGACAATGGGGTGATTTTAAAGGCGGTATTCTTTGTCATGGGCCTTTCGACGGTGTTCATTTTCCTTGGATTGGCGGCATCGGCCTTCGGACAGATTTTTTTGCAGTACCAGACACAAATGGGCATGGTCGCCGGGGCGGTGATCATCCTGTTCGGATTGCACTTCCTTGGCGTCGTAAAAATTCCATTCCTGTATCGCGAGGCACGTTTTGATGCAGGTGACCAGGGAGGGTCGATGTTTGGGGCCTACATATTTGGCCTGGCTTTCGCATTCGGCTGGACACCCTGCATTGGCCCTATCCTAGGGGCGATCCTGTCTCTAGCCGCACAAGAGGGCTCGGTTTCGCGCGGTGTGGTGATGATGGCATTTTATGCTGCTGGGCTGGGGATCCCGTTCATTCTCGCCGATATGTTTATGCGTCGTTTTGTAAAAGAGATGAATAAATTC
>JAPYON010000032.1 GCA_029938175.1 Paracoccaceae bacterium
TCGGCTGATCAACCTATGTTGGCGCGCACCTCTTTGCCCGGAGGCGAAGTGCCTAATTGGGCATAGCGTTGCAGATCAAGGACCAACCCGTTTAGATACATCCACGTAAGCTGTGCAGTGTGGCGAGTCGTAGGCAGGTAATCACATTCAATTGAATGCAAGTGATCACCGGACACCACCCAGTTTTGGAGAATTGTGCTAGGGCTCTTTAGATTTCACAAAACAGGGACTTTAAAATGATTAAATCAATATTTGCCTTGCTGGTACTAAGCCCGCTTCCTGCTTGTATGCCGATGGATGATACCATGGGTGCAGACGCTATGATGGACGACGAGGCAACAATGCATGACGACGCCATGATGGACGGCGGTTAGAACGGACAATCCAACAAGCGTTTCAGCTTATTACTACAAGCTGTTTCAATGCGGCCCGCAGTCTGTCCGGTATCGGAACTGGGCTGCGGGTTTTTTCGTTAACATAGACGTGCGTAAAGCGCGCCTCGGCGGCTGCGCTTTGCGCACCTGTCGAAAACAAACCTACTTCGAAAGTCACCGAAGAATTGCCGATCCGCGAGACGCGCAGCCCCACATCCAACGGCTCAGGGAATCCTAACGGCCCGTAGAACGTGCAAGCTGTTTCAACCACCAACCCGACGATTTCGCCGTTGGGAATATCCAAAGAGGCGCTTTCCATCAGCCACATGTTCACTGCGCTGTCTACATATTCGTAAAAGACCACGTTATTCATGTGCCCATACACATCATTGTCGCGCCAACGGGTGGTCATCTGTTTGAACTGTGCATAGTCTGTACGACTGGATATCACGCGCGCCATAGGCCTGCCTTTCGTTGCGGGCAAGTTAGCAGCAATAAAGGGGTGAGCAAGTGTCAAAACCTATCAAAGGACTGTTGTTCGACAAGGATGGAACTTTGTTCGATTTCCAGGCGACATGGGGCGTCTGGTGCGCCGGATTTATTGCTGATGTATCGAACGGTGATGCTGGCATGGCCGAGACATTAGCCAAAGCGATGGAGTATGATCTGGAAAACGGCGCCTTTTATCCTTCAAGCGTTATGATTACCGACTCGATGGACGGGATCATGGATGCGGTACACGGGGCGTTGCCGCACTGGGATCGGGATGCGCTGATCGCGTATGTGATCGAGACAGGTTCGAATGCGCCGCAATTTCCGGTGGTTGATCTGGCGCCGCTACTGGTGCGGTTTCGTGCTAACGGCCTGAGGATAGGGCTGGCGACGAATGACAACGAGGCCCCTGCACGGGCGCATCTGAGCAGCGTGAATGTCCTAGACTACTTTGATTTCATCAGTGGATGCGACAGCGGTTTTGGCGCGAAGCCTGAACCGGGGATGCTGCTTGGGTTTTCGGGAGCGATGGATGTTGAGCCTTGCGAAGTGGTGATGGTTGGCGACAGCACTCATGATCTGAAAGCGGGACGTGCGGCGGGAATGGTCACCTTGGGCGTTCTGACAGGTCCTGCCGTGCGTGGAGACCTCGAAGCTTACGCGGATATGGTGCTGGAAAACATTGGTGAAATACCGGAATGGCTTGGGTTGGAATAACGGGCTATAAGGGCTAGATGACTCGGAAACCTGACAAAATATTACGACGTGGATGGACCACTGGTGCTTGTGCTGCAGCAGCAGCCAAAGCGGCGTGTTCGGCCCTGCTGGGGGAGGGTTTCATTAATCCTGTGTCGATCTTACTGCCCAAAGGAGAGAAGCCCTCGTTTCCGCTGGAAATAACTTCACAAGGTGACGGATGGGCCGAGGCCGGCATCATCAAAGACGCAGGTGACGATCCTGACGTAACGCATGGTGCCTTGATCTTGACCAAGGTCTCGCGAGGCAAAGTGGGACAAGGACTCCGTTTTCACGCAGGAACGGGGGTCGGGACCGTAACCAAACCCGGCCTACCGCTTGATGTGGGAGAGCCCGCGATCAATCCAGTACCACGTTTGATGATAGATCAGGCGATTGCCGATGTGTTGGACGGGTCTGAACCGGATTTCGACGTGACCATTTCTATTAGCAACGGCGAGGCGCTGGCCCTAAAAACATGGAATGTCCGACTGGGAATTGTCGGGGGGCTATCAGTGCTGGGCACAACAGGAATTGTGCGCCCATTCTCGTGCTCTTCGTGGATTGCATCCATTCATCGAGGGATTGACGTGGCCGTAGCGACGGGTCGCCAGCATGTGATTGCGGCGACGGGTGCAACTTCGGAGGCTGTGGCGCGCGGGATTTATGGGATGGGCGAAGAAGACTGTCTTGATATGGGCGACTTTGCCGGTGGCGTATTGAAATATCTACGTAAACATCCGATTGCGAAACTTACGATTTGCGGTGGGATAGGGAAGATGACCAAATTGGCGCAAGGGGCAAGTGATTTGCACTCTGGCCGATCACAGGTGAACTTTGCGGCATTGGCCAAGATGGTGGATTGTGACGGGTTGGCAGAGGCGAACACGGCGCTAGAGGCGTATCAAATTTGCGGAGCCCCATTGGCCGCCGCGGTAGCCCGCGGGGCGCAACAAAACGCGCTGAGGATGCTTGACGGGGCGCAGGTTGCCGTCGAGGTGATTGTGATAGATCGCGGCGGAAAAGTTCTGTCGCGGGTGGATTTTACATGATTCTGGTTCTGGGCGGAACGCACGAGGCGCATAAGATCGCCTTGGAGCTGCAATTGGCTGGCGTTGCGTTCATCCTGTCACTGGCGGGAGTCACGTCTGCGCCCGTGAAAAGGCTATATAATGTGCGAACTGGTGGGTTCGGTGGGGTAGGCGGGTTGATTGAGTATTTGAGAAAAGAAGAAATTTCAGGTGTCATTGACGCCACCCATCCGTTCGCGATTACCATGAGCTGCTCGGCAAAGGCGGCGGCGCAAGCGGCGGGGTTGCCGTTGCTGCAGTTTGTAAGACAAGAGTGGGCAGTAAGGCCGGATTGGATGCGCGCCAGCGACCTGACCGCTGCTGCAAATGCGCTGCCGAAAGGGGCCTGCGCATTTCTGACAGTCGGGGCGCGAAGTTTGACTCCGTTCGTTCATCGAAGCGATGTGTGGTTTTTGTATCGCGGAATAGAGCCAGTCTCGATGCCGTTTTCCCAAGGGGAGGCGATCGTTCAGCGCCCGCCATTCATACTGGAAGCCGAGATTAAGCTTATGCAGACGCACAGAGTATCCCATCTGGTGACCAAAAATGCTGGCGGAGATCAAACTCGCGCCAAGCTGGACGCTGCGATAAAGTTGGGTATATCGGTGATTATAGTTGATAGACCTATTTTGCCGGTGGTAGAGAACGCCTCGACGGTTTTGGACGTTTTACGCTGGGCTCAGCGGATATAAAGAATTCTGGAGATGGTTATGACGACGATTATAGTATGTGACACTTGCGATTATTCCCTGCTGGATAAGTTGCACAATGGCAAAACCGGCGGGGAAATTCTGGCGGAACATGTCGAGCGTATTTCTACCGGCACGGCCATAACAGTGCGCCGCCAGTCGTGTCTTATGGGATGTGAGCGGCACTGTAACGTTGCCATTCAGGGGGACGGAAAATTGACCTATGTTCTGGGCAAGTTCGACCCTACAGCATATTCCGCCGAAGCCGTTGTTGAATACGCCGAGCGTCATGCGGAAAGTGAATCAGGGCAGGTGCCTTTCAAGCAGTGGCCACAAGGTGTCAAAGGGCATTTCGTAGCCCGTATCCCTTCGTTGAAATAGGAGAAGATCATGGCAGGAAAAATTCCAGCAACGGTTATTACCGGTTTCCTTGGGGCTGGGAAAACTACGCTTGTGCAGCACATGTTGAAAAACGCTAACGGTAAGCGGATTGCGTTGATAATCAACGAGTTTGGTGATCTTGGTATTGATGGAGATTTGTTAAAAGGATGCGGAATAGAGGGTTGCACAGACGATGACGTGGTCGAACTGTCCAACGGTTGTATCTGTTGCACCGTTGCCGAGGATTTTGTGCCAGCAATTGAAAAGCTATTGGGTCGGGAAAATCCGCCGGACCACATTGTAATCGAGACATCAGGGCTGGCCCTGCCGCAGCCATTGGTGCGGGCGTTTAACTGGCCCGAAATTCGTAGCCGTGTGACCGTTGATGGCGTTGTTACGGTTGTGGACAGTGAAGCCGTTAACGCTGGGCGTTTTGCTCATAATGAAGCGGCCATAGATGCGCAACGCAGTTCGGATGATATGCTGGACCACGAAACGCCATTGTCGGAATTATTCGAGGATCAACTGGCCTGTGCCGACATGATTATCCTGAATAAAATTGACCTGCTGAGTGTAGATCAAGCGAACGAACTTGAGACCAGTCTACGGGCAGGTGTCCGTTCCGGGGTTCAGTTTATCCGTGCAGAAATGGGGGCGGTTAGCCCCCGTACACTATTGGGCATGGGGATTGGCGCGGAAGATGATCTTCCCTCTCGTCACGAGGTGCATCACCACCACCATGAGCACGACGACAACGAGGATGACCATCACCATGAGCACGGCCATGATGAGTTCGAAACGTTTCATGTCTCGCGCGCGGTGATCGACGATGTCGTTGCTTTTGCAAATCTGGTAGTCGAAACTATACGAGACCATGACATCTTGCGCCTTAAAGGCTTCGCACAAGTTGGTAACAAGCCTATGCGCTTGGTTGTTCAGGCTGTTGGTCCGCGGATTGAGACGTATTTTGACCGACCACTGACCGCTGATGAAAAAGGCAAAACCAACCTTGTTGTGATTGGGCAGGCGGGCCTTGATCGCGTTGCCATCACCAAAGCGCTGGCTGGCTGATGCATCTGCTACAGGTTCAGCCCGGTGAGATTTCGGATGGGTCCGAACCTGTAGATTTGGGTCAAACCCCCGCCGATGTGTTGGTTGTTTCAGCGGCGGATACGGAGATCGCAGGGCTATCGGCGGCATTTTCTGAAATGTCCGACGGGCCGGACACCTTACGGTTGGCGAGCCTAGGAAATTTGGCACATCCGTTTACTATTGATAAATACCTTGATGATACGGCAACGAAATCGCGTCTTGTTGTAGTGCGAATTCTTGGCGGGCAGGCATATTGGCCTTATGGCTTGGAACAATTCGCAATCCGGTTGGGCGCGGCCGGGGTGCCGTTTGTCGCACTGCCCGGAGATGATAAACCCGAAGAAGGGCTGCGGCGGCTTTCAACCGTTGCAGACGATGATTACGATGCACTTTGGTCTTATATGATTGAGGGCGGGCCTGACAATTCGGCGAATTTTCTGCGGTATACGCGGGCAATGCTGGATGATGCCGACAGGCCGGCCACAGCAAAATTGCTGCTGCGGGCGGGAATTTACTGGCCGGGTGAGACGGATGTTTCACTAGAAGATTTATGCGAAACCTATTGGAAAGATGACCAACCCGTTGTCGCGGTAGTGTTTTATCGGGCATTGGTGCAGGGCGCGGGACTACATCCGGTCAACCGTCTAATACGGCAATTACTCCGCGAAGGGTTGAACCCTCTGCCGGTATTTGTGGCCTCGTTGAAGGATGCGGTTAGCGCAGCGACTATAGCGCAGTTGTTCGGGCAAGCTGCCCCTGCAGTGGTGCTGAACGGAACCAGCTTTGCGGTCTCCTCGCCACAATCCGGTGCAGAGGGGCATCGGTCAACACCGCTGGACGCAACGGGCGCACCGGTTTTTCAGATAGTGTTCGCTGGCGGGACCGAGGCCGGATGGGAGGAAAGTCTAAACGGCTTGTCAGCCCGTGATATTGCAATGAACGTCAGCCTGCCTGAAATCGACGGTCGTATACTGACCCGCGCCGTCAGCTTTAAGAGCGAGGCGTATTTTGACGACGCGACCGAGTGCCTGATCTCCAGTTATCGCGCCCACGGGGGCCGGATCGGTTTTGTCGCAAAGTTGGCGGCAAACTGGGCAAAGCTGGGGTCGATTGCTACGGTGGATCGTAAGGTTGCGCTCGTGTTGGCGAACTATCCCAACAAAGACGGACGGCTTGCTAATGGGGTCGGATTGGACACACCAGCAGCAACAGTGGACGTGTTGTACGCATTGGCTGCCGGAGGATACGCCACAAACAATCTGCCCAACGACAGCACCGATCTTATGGCACAAATATTGGCAGGGCCGACGAACTGGCTGGCCGACAGGGCCGACAAGCAAGGTGGCGAACGCTTGTCTATGGCCGATTACCAGATCGACTATGGCCAGCTTCCAGTGGACACTCGCGGCCGGATCGAGGAGCGCTGGGGCAAACCCGAAGCCGATCCGTTCTTTACCAAAAGCGAGGTCGATTCCGGATATTTTACACTCTCTATTCTCCACTTTGGTAATGTGGTCGTTGGGGTTCAACCCGCGCGCGGTTATAATATAGACCCCAAAGAAACCTATCACTCGCCCGACCTTGTGCCGCCGCACAACTATCTGGCATTTTACTTCTGGATGCGTCATCAGTTCCGCGCCAATGCTATCGTTCATATGGGCAAGCACGGGAATATGGAGTGGCTTCCAGGCAAGGCGCTTGCCCTGTCGGATGAGTGTTTCCCCGAAGTTGTATTCGGCCCGACACCTCATTTCTATCCCTTCATCGTTAACGATCCGGGCGAGGGGACACAGGCAAAGCGACGGGCGCAGGCTGTGATAATTGACCATCTGACGCCTCCATTAACCCGCGCCGAAACATATGGACCGCTTAAGGATTTGGAGGCATTGGTTGACGAGTATTATGAGGCCGCCGGCGTTGACCCGCGCCGCCTTCAATTTTTGAAGAAAGAGATACTGGCGTTAAGCCAAGCGACGCGCATTGACGAAGATGCCGGAATTGATTGGCAGGCCGATGAACAGAGCCAACTTACTAGTCTAGATAACTATCTATGTGACTTGAAAGAAAGCCAAATCAGAGACGGGCTGCATGTGTTTGGCACCTCACCGGACGGGCGATTGGAGCGCGATCTTGTGGTCGCTTTGGTGCGTGTTCCGCGTGGGCAAGGCAAGGGAGGGGACGCGTCGATCATTCGGGCCATGGCGCAGGATATGGAGATGGGCTTCGATCCTCTAGATTGTGCAATGGGGGATGCATACGGTGGCCCGCGTCATAAAGCGTTGTGGGCGGCGTCGAGCGATATCTGGCGCAGCCTCGGTGATAGTGTCGAACGCCTGGAATGGATGGCAGGCCGCCTTGTCGAGGGGCTGGAGCCTGATCCGATGTGGAAACGTACCCGTGCGGTAGTCGAAGAAATCCACGCCCGCGTTTTACCTGCTGTGCGAGCATGTGGAGAGGCCGAAATGTCAGCTCTGCTGCAAGGTCTGTCTGGGCGCTTCATTAAACCAGGCCCTTCAGGTGCGCCAACTCGCGGGCGTCTTGATACTTTGCCAACCGGCCGGAACTTCTATTCTGTTGATAGTCGCACACTGCCAACCCCTGCCGCGTGGCAATTAGGGTGGAAATCCGCATACGCGTTGATTGAACGCCATTTGCAAGACGAAGGCGATTGGCCCCGTTCTATGGTTTTGACGGCTTGGGGAACTTCGAACATGCGGACCGGTGGTGACGACATCGCGCAAATGTTGGCCATGATGGGCGTAAAGCCGCAATGGGACAATAATAGCCGTCGGGTGACTGGGTTTGAAATTATCCCCTTGTCCGTCCTCGACCGGCCCCGCGTCGATGTAACTCTGCGGATATCAGGATTTTTTCGCGACGCGTTCCCGGCACAAATCGACCTGTTAGACAGTGCTGTGCGGGCTGTGATGAAGCTCGACGAGCCCGAGGACATGAACCCCCTCGCTGTCCGCTATCGCGCTGAAGTTGACACTCTGGGCGAGGCCGCCGGCTTTCGCATTTTCGGTTCCAAACCCGGCGCATATGGCGCTGGGCTACAGGCGTTGATTGATGAACGCATCTGGAATGACACGGCCGATCTAGCCAACGCTTACCTGACGTGGGGCGGCTACGCCTATGGTGGCGGGGCTGAAGGGCAGGGTGCTCGCGCGCAACTTGAAACACGCCTAAGTTCCGTCGAGGCTGTCGTCCAAAATCAAGACAATCGCGAACACGACGTTCTGGACAGTGACGACTATTACCAGTTCGAAGGCGGTGTTTCGGCGGCTATCCAGCATATTCAGGGTGTGGCGCCGAAGATTTACCACAACGACCACTCCCGCCCCGAACGCCCCGTGATCCGCACGCTGGATGAAGAAATGTCCCGTGTTATCCGGTCTCGTGTTGTGAACCCCAAGTGGATCGAGGGCGTTAAGCGCCACGGCTATAAGGGTGCATTCGAAATGGCCGCGACCGTTGACTATATGTTCGCTTTTGCGGCGACGACCAAGGCGGTGAAGAACCATCATTTTGATTTGGTGCATGCGGCGTTTGTCGAGGATGACGAGACCCGCGAATTTATTGAGAGCGCTAACCCTGCGGCGCTGCGCGAAATGGCCGCAAAGTTTCAAGAGGCAATTGATCGAGGGCTTTGGGTGCCACGAAGCAATTCGGCGAAGGGGATGTTGGCGGAGTTACTTGGACAACCTTCGTAACAGAACATTACCGATTTGCCTATTGATGAACTAAAAATCCAAACCCAAATCAAGCGTTTGAGCGGAGTGGGTCAACGCCCCCGACGAGATGTATTCGACACCCGTGCCAGACACTTCGCCGATGCGATCAAGGCGCATATTGCCAGAGGCTTCGGTAATTAATGCCCCGTTAACCATTTTCACCGCCCGTTTCAGGGTTTTGGTCTCCATGTTGTCCAGCAAGACAACATCAGCAATATTTTTGGACAGAACCTCCGCCAGCTGCTCCAACCCGTCCACTTCGATTTCGATGCGAACCATGTGTGATGCAACAGCTTTGGCACGCTCCAGAACCGCGGAAATTCCGCCCGCCGCCGCAATATGATTGTCTTTAATCAAGATCGCGTCGCTTAAACCAAATCGATGGTTGAACCCGCCACCATGCAGCACTGCTTGTTTTTCCACTATGCGCAATCCCGGCGTGGTTTTACGCGTGCAGGTTATGCGCGCCGTTGTGTGCCGTGTTTCAGCCACGAAAGCTGCCGTCATTGTGGCGATGCCGCTTAGCCGCCCAGCAAAGTTAAGCGCCACCCGCTCCCCCATCAAGATGGAAGTAGCACTTCCGTGGATGGTCATCAGCGTATCACCGGATTTGCACGGTTGCCCGTCTGCAATGTGTGTGGTGACCTGCAGTGAAGCGTCGATCAATAGGAATGTTATCTCTGCAACTTGCATGCCCGAAACCACGCCAGCTTCGCGGGCGTTCAGGCGGGCGGTATAAGTGGTATCGGCAGCAATCACCGCACGGGTGGTGATATCGCCGTATTGCCCCAGATCTTCGGCGATGGCGTTTCGTATCATCGGTTCCAGAATAATGTCCGGCAGGGATTTGAAAGCGATGCTCATTTGGGTTCCTCGGAGGTTCATTTTTTCAAAGATTTGCTTAGGTCAATCATCCGCTCGACTGCGTGTCGAGCCTTTGCGGCGATTTCCGGTTCAACCACGACTTCGGTGCCCATTATGTGCAAGGACCACAGAATTTTCTCTAGCGTAATCTTCTTCATATACGGGCACATGTTACAAGGCTTGGCGAAATCAACTTCGGGCAACTCGTCGGAAATATTTGTAGCCATCGAACACTCGGTTACCAACATCACCTTCGCAGGCTTATGTTCGTGCACCCAGTCGACAATTCCACGGGTGGAGCCGGTGTAATCCGCCTCCGCGACCACTTCGGGGGTGCATTCGGGGTGGGCGATGATCTTGATGTCAGGCTCTGCCTCGCGATAGGCTCGCAGATCTTCGGCTTTGTAAAGCTCGTGCACGATGCAACTTCCCGCCCACCAAACAATCTTCTTATTACTCTCATTCGCGACGTTCTGGGCCAGAAACTGATCCGGCGTCATAATCACCGTATCGCCCTCCATCGCATCGACGATTTGTACCGCATTTGCAGAAGTACAACAGATGTCTGAGGCCGCTTTGACCTCTGCTGTGGTATTCACATACGAAACCACAGGCGCGCCGGGGTATTTCGCCCGCATCTCGGCAACCCCTTCAGCGGTAATGGATTCCGCCAGCGAGCACCCCGCCGCCATATCCGGTATCAGCACCGTTTTGGACGGGTTCAGGATTTTCGAAGTCTCGGCCATGAAATGTACACCGCACTGCACGATTACGTCTTCCTCGACCTCCGTGGCCTTGATCGCCAGTTGCAGGCTGTCCCCGACATGATCGGCAACGCCGTGGTAAATTTCAGGTGTCATATAGTTATGCGCTAGAATAACGGCGTTACGTTCCTTCTTTAAGCGATTTATTTCAATCACATACGGAGCATACGTGGCCCATTCTGCCAGCGGAATAACCCGATCTGTTTTTACATAGATCTCCCGCGTTGCCTCGGCTTTCTTAAGGGAAGGCGTCAGGTCGTAATGCTCCGATAGGAGCGCCTTTATTTCGTTGGTAGCTAGCACGATAAATCCTTTGATTCGACGTTTGGGCAGGTTTTACACGTAAGTTGCGGCGGTTCCCATATGCAATATTGCGACTAAAGTTTGCACGAAGCCCTTTGACTTTTCGTATTGCACGGCGCGTTGGTTCGGGCCATCCTTAGCGCCAATCAAAAGGGGAAAATCATGACCGAATCCGCAGATATCGAACGTCACAACATGAAGATGGCCAAGAAGAAGACCGCCCGCGATAAAATCATGGCCTCGAAAACCGAGGAACGCGGGCTGGTCATCGTCCACACCGGCAAGGGCAAGGGCAAATCCAGCGCCGCGTTTGGCATGATTTTCCGCCACATCGCATGGGACATGCCCTGCGCCGTGGTGCAATTCATCAAAGGCGGCATGGAAAGCGGCGAGAAAAAGCTGATCACCGAACATTTCGCCGACCAATGCCCGTTCTACGCGATGGGCGAGGGCTTCACATGGGAAACCCAAGACAAATCCCGCGATATCGAAATGGCCCAAGCCGCATGGGAGAAAGCCAAAGAACTGATCCTGGACGAGCGCAACTCGATGGTGCTGCTAGACGAAATCAACATTGCTATTCGCTACGATTATGTCGACGTGAACGAGGTAGTGCGGTTCCTGAAAGAAGAAAAACCCCCAATGACCCATGTGGTTTTGACAGGCCGAAATGCGAAGCCGGAGTTGCTTGAGATCGCAGACTTGGTAACCGAGATGGAACTTCTGGCACATCCGTTCAGGTCTGGTGTGAAGGCGCAGCAGGGTGTTGAGTTTTAGAGACAAAAATCGGAGGTGAAATTGGTTAAAGTGAAGGCGCGGCTGATTGATGGTAGGTTGCTGCAAATGGGAAAAACGTTTCATAAAAATTGTATACGAGTAGGGTGTGTACGGGGAAAGCACCCTGCTATTCATTATTCTTGATAGCAGGTTGTGCCAAACAGCCCGCCTCGCCCAAAACACGTCGTAAACAGACTTGCGCCGACGCGCCTCTCCCCGTATGAATCACCACATAGACGGTGCCCTTCGGGGCTGAAAGCGCGTCTGGTCAAGGTCGACCCAAATAGGGGGCCAAAGCCGGAACTGTCAGGTGCCTGATAAGGGCGACATTAAGCGTTTTCTTCCATGGTGGGCCGATGAAACCGGAAGGAAAAACACAATGCGAATTCTTATTGCTCTAGCAACAATCACAGCAACTCCAGCCTTGGCACATACATCCGGCGCGCTGCATGTCCCCCACGTTTCGTGGCTGGTAATCGTTGGTGTCGGCGTGCTTGTGTTGGCCGCTTACAACGCCATAAGGCGCTGAAATAATGGCTAAATATGGTGTTATGGTCTGCGGACACGGCTCGCGAAGTCTAGCTGCCGTCGACGAGTTCGCGCAGGTGGCCGCGGGACTGAAGCCTCACTTTCCAGACTGGGACGTGGACTACGGATATTTGGAATTCGCCAACCCTGTCATGCGGGATGGCCTCGATAATCTGCGCAACGCGGGCTGTGGCCACATCCTCGCCGTGCCCGGCATGTTGTTCGCCGCGATGCACGCCAAAAACGACATTCCGACAGTCCTGAACACCTATGCTGCCAAGCATGGAATCACTGTGGAATATGGGCGCGAGTTGGGGGTCGACCCCAAGATGATCGCAGCCGCGTCGGATCGCATTCAGGACGCTGTAAACAAAGCAAATTCCGACTTTGGAGAGCTGAAACTACACGATACCTGCCTGGTCGTAATCGGGCGCGGCGCGTCTGATCCAGACGCCAACGCCAACGTTTCGAAAGTTGCACGGTTGCTGCAAGAGGGAATGGGATTCGGTTGGGTTGAAGTCGGCTATTCGGGCGTCACGTTTCCGTTGGTCGAACCCTGCCTAGATCACGTTGCCAAGCTGGGTTACAAGCGCGTTATTGTCTTCCCCTATTTTCTGTTTGCGGGTGTTCTGATCGACCGTATTTACGGTTTCACTGACGAGGCGTCAGCAAAGTATTCCGACATTAATTTTATCAAGGCAGGGTATCTGAACGATCATCCTAAAGTCATCGAGACCTTCGCTGAAAGGGTGCGTGAAATCATCGAAGGCACGAACAATATGAACTGTGGAATGTGTAAATACCGCGAGCAAGTTCTGGGATTCGAAGCTGAGGTCGGGGCTGTGCAAGAGAGCCATCATCACCACGTTGAGGGCCAAGGCGCGAACGCACCCGGTGCAATAGTTGAAACATGCGATCTGTGTGATGCTTTTTGCACTGGCGCGTGCCGTCTGGACATGGAGCATAACCACGACCATGCGGATGCGCACAGTCATGATCACAGCCACGAAAACGCTCATCACCACAATAGCCACGATCATGTGCATCCTGAATATCCGCAAGCGGACCACCCGCTTGGTCCCGAGTCTGTTCGTAATAGAATCGAGGTAAAGGATTGATCGATTACGAAAAGTCCCCTTCGTCGATCTACGCCCAATCCTTTGCAACTGTTCGCGCAGAGGTGGATCTTGCGCGATTGCCTGAAGATTTGCACCCCACCGCGGTTCGACTGATACACGCTTGCGGTATGGTGGATATAGTCGATGACTTAGCGTTTTCGCCCGACATTCATCACGCAGCGCACACTGCGATTAAGGCTGGAGCTGCGATCTTTTGTGATGTGGAAATGGTTGGTGCAGGAGTGATCCGTCGCTACCTTTCGGATAACGAGGTCATCGTCACGCTTAACGATGCGCGCACGGCTGGTCTGGCGGAAACGCTTGGAACAACCCGCTCGGCGGCGGCGGTCGAGTTGTGGCGAGACAATATAGAAGGGGCCGTTGTGGCGATTGGTAATGCTCCGACCACACTTTTCCATCTACTGGAAAAACTGGACGAAGGGTGGCCAAAACCGGCAGCTATATTGGGGTTTCCGGTCGGGTTCGTTGGGGCGGCGGAGAGTAAGGACGAGTTAGCAATAAATCCTCGGGGTGTTCCGTTCCTAAGTTTACAGGGGCGACGCGGAGGATCTGCGATGGCCTCGGCTGCGGTGAATGCAATGGCGGCAGGTTTGCCGGAAGAACTGTTGAAATGAGTATTTATGAAATAGAGAAGGGGAAAATTTTATGACACCATGGCTACATATTGTTGGCATTGGTGAGGACGGGTTAGACGGTTTGACCTCGGCTACGCGTGCGGTGGTCGAGGCGGCCGAAGTCATCGTTGGCGGCGCGCGACACCATATTTTGTCTGCGAACGAGCGGGCCGAGATGTTGGCGTGGCCAAGTCCCTTTGACGCACTGATTGGTGAATTGGAGTTGCGGCGCGGGAAACGGGTTGTCGTGCTGGCGACGGGGGATCCGCTATGGTTTTCGGTTGGGGCGAGGATCGGACGCAGCATTTCTGCATCGGAAATTACTTATCACCCGCAGGTTTCAGCATTCCAACTGGCGGCAGCGCGGATGGGGTGGAGCATGGCGGATCTTGAAACTCTGACAGTGCACGGTCGACCTGTCGAACAGATGATCGCATTCATTCAGCCGGATGTGCGCTTGCTGATCCTGACGACTGGCGAGGAGACACCGACGCAGATAGCGGAATTTTTAACCGCGCGCGGATTTGGGCAAAGCGAAATGACTGTGCTGGCGGCTATGGGTGGTTCAGGCGAAAAACGATTTGACGGAATTGCTGAGGATTGGAACCACGAGGTTCCGGCATTTAATACGCTTGCGGTGCAATGTATCGCAGCGCCTGACGCTGCATTGTTACCGCGCGTGCCAGGCATGTCCGACGAAGTGTTCATTCACGACGGCACCATGACCAAGCGCGAGGTTCGGGCTGCGACTCTGGCAAAGCTGATGCCGATGCGTGGGGCGCTGCTGTGGGATGTTGGCACTGGGTGCGGCTCGGTTGCAGTGGAATGGATGCGGACGGCTCGATATGCGCAGGCTATCGGAATTGAACCGCGTGCAGATCGCCGTACTATGGCGGCAGGAAACGCACAGGCTTTAGGAGTTCCGGCTTTGGAACTGGTCGACGGGTATGTCCCCCAAGCGCTTGAAGGGCTAGGCGCGCCTGATGCTATATTTATTGGCGGAGGCTTGTCACGCGACACTTTCACCGCATGTTGGAAGGCGTTGCGTCCTTTGGGTCGGTTGGTGGCGAATGCGGTGACTTTGGAATCCGAGACGTTGTTGGCAGAACTTTACAAAGAGTTCGGTGGTGATCTTGTGCAAATTTCAGTGAGCCGCGCAGCCCCTTTGGGCTCGTTAACCAGCTGGAATCCTTTGCGGCCAGTTACCCAATGGAGTTTAATCAAACGATGAACGGGAAGTTGTATGGTATAGGCCTCGGCCCTGGTGATCCAGAGTTGATGACGCTGAAGGCCTATCGTCTAATTTCGGGGGCTGAAGTGGTGGCATATCCGGCGCTGAAAGATGGCGAAAGTTTTGCGCGCTCCATCGCTGCGGACGTTATTCCCGTGGAGGCATTAGAGGTGACGATCCACATCCCGATGACAGTCGAACGCGGCCCGGCACAAGCGGCCTACGACAAGGGAGCGCAGGATATTGCTGACTATCTTGAAGCAGGCCGAGACGTGGTGGTATTGTGCGAGGGCGATCCGTTTTTTTATGGCTCATTCATGTATCTTTTTGCGCGACTGGCGGATCGGTTTGAGACGGAAGTTGTGCCAGGGGTGACGTCGGTGACTACCTGTGCGGCTGTTGCCGGACGCCCGCTTTCTGCACGTAACGAAGTGTTAACCATTATTCCCGGCCCATTGGACGAGGCAGTGATGCAAGACCGTATCGCGGCAGCCGAGGCGGTTGTGATTATGAAAGTTGGTCGGCATTTGACTAAAATTCGCAAAGTGCTGGACGCATTGAATCTGACCGAAAACGCTACGTATGTGGAGCGCGCAAGTCTGCCGTCGCAGGCGGTGCGGCCATTGGCGGACGCTCCTGCGAGTGCTCCGTATTTCTCTATGATCCTTGTTACGAAAGGCCAAGACCCGTGGCTGAATTAAAACCTGTAGTTATCTGTCTTTCCGTTTCCGGTCAGGCCACCGCCTTGCGTGTAGCAGCGGCACTGGGCGCGCCTGTTCACGGGCGCGAGGGACGTTGTGATCGTGCCGATGCGTATTTCGAGAATGCGCTCGATCATATTTGTATGCTTTTCCAAGCGGGTCATCCGGTGATTGGTGTTTGTGCGGCCGGCATTTTAGTGCGCGCAGTTGCGCCTGTTCTCGCCGATAAACGTACCGAGCCGCCAGTTATTGCGATCCCTGACGATGGCTCAACCGTTATCCCACTTCTGGGTGGGCATCACGGTGCGAATCGCTTAGCCAAGCAAATTGCCGAGGTTTTGGGTGGGCACGCGGCGATTACGACTGCTGGCGATGTAGCGCTTGGTATGGCATTGGATGAACCTCCAGCAGGGTGGTGTTTGAAGAACCCCGAGGCAGCGAAATCGGTGATGATGGCGATGCTGTCAGGTCAGAAACCGATTATTGAAGGCCAAAATATCTGGGGATTGGAGTCCGGTGATGGCCCTGTGCGCCTGATCACGTCAGAGGCCCCAATCGAGACAGATGATGATGTGTTGGTATATCATCCGCAGTGTTTTGTCTTAGGGCTCGGGTGCGCGCGTGGTTGCGATGTGTCAGAGATGTGGGATCTGGTGCAAGTGTGTCTGGAAGATGCAGGCATAGCACCCGAGGCTGTGGCATGTGTTACTTCGCTGGATTTGAAAGGTGACGAACCCGCGATGATCGAGACTACGCGGCGCTTGGGTGTGCCATATAGGTTGTTTGATGCGGCGGTTCTGGAGGCAGAGGCCTCGCGGTTGGCCAATCCGTCGGACGCGGTTTTTGCCGAAGTCGGGTGTCACGGCGTATCCGAGGGTGCGGCTTTGGCTGCGGCAGGGCAAGATGCGGTGTTGGTGGTTGAGAAGCGAAAGACCAAGAATGCTACTTGTGCGATTGCCCGGGCGCCGGAAGTTATTACCGAACTGGCTGGGCGACCACGCGGCAAGTTATCGATTGTCGGGATTGGTCCGGGGCAACACTCATGGCGCACTCCAGAGGCTAGCCAACTGATTGCGCAAGCAGAAGAACTGGTCGGTTATGGCTTGTATATAGATATTCTCGGGCCTCTGGCTGCAGGTAAAATACGGTCTGATTTTCCGCTTGGGGGCGAGGAGGATCGGTGCCGTTATGCGTTGGAACAAGCAGGTCAGGGTAAGAACGTCGCGCTGATTTGTTCTGGCGATGCCGGAATTTATGCAATGGGTGCGTTGGTTTTTGAGCTGTTGGATCGTGGGCCCGAGGCGATGGGCGTTTCGGATGCTGCACGGCGGGTCGAGGTTGTCTCGGCACCTGGTGTGTCGGCGTTGCAAGGGGCTGCGGCACGAGCTGGCGCACCGTTGGGTCACGATTTCTGTGCCATTTCGCTTAGTGATTTGTTAACGCGGCGTGAAGATATTCTTAAGCGACTAAAGGCTGCGGCAGAGGGGGATTTCGTGATTGCATTCTATAATCCGGTTTCCAAACGCCGCCGCACATTGTTGGCCGAGGCGCGGGATATTCTGTTGCAACATAGGCCGGCAGACACGCCGGTTATGCTGGCCAGCTCGCTTGGTAGGCCAGAAGAGC
>JAPYON010000033.1 GCA_029938175.1 Paracoccaceae bacterium
TAACCACCAAGGAGTGGGACATGAGACAGACAACGAGAACTGGGCGCAAGTCGTCGGAAAAGATCGTCAAAGACATTAAGCGGGTTACCCGTAAACAATATTCGTCCGAGGAGAAGATCAGGATTGTTCTTGATGGTCTTCGTGGCGAAGACAGCATTGCCGAGATGTGAAAGCAATGAGAAGCACATATTTGTGCAACACGAATTGGATGGAACAAACGATATGAAATATGCTCAGAATGTTACGGAGCTACTTTCTTCAAAGCAACTGTCCGAAATGACAGGGCTTGAGTTCATTCAAGGTATCAGGGATGGAAAATATTCAGCCCCTCCAATTGCCGAAACATTGAACTACAAATTGATTGATGCCGAAATTGGCAAGGTGACATTCTCTGGCAAGCCAAGTTTTAGAGCAATGAACCCGATTGGAACTATTCACGGCGGCTGGTTTGGGACATTACTTGATAGTTGCATGGCATGTGCAGTTCAAACACATCTGGAAAAAGGGTTCGCCTACACCACTTTAGAATATAAAATAAATATTATTCGGCCACTGTATGAAAATAGTGAGACGATCTTGGCTATAGGCGAGACGAGTCATGTGGGGCGAAAAACTGGTATTGCTACAGGTCAAATGATCGGCGAAAAATCTGGAAAAGTCTACGCAACTGGCTCAACAACTTGTTTGATATTTCCAATCAGTTGATTGGAAGTGCCGAGTTACGAGGCCTATTGTTTTTTTGCTGTCAGTTACTACCTTAACACCAACCTAATAACTAAGGAATTAGACATGACGAGCCCCACCCGCCGGAATTTTCTGAAATCCACTGCCGCAAGCGCAGTCGTTCTTGGCGGGGTTGCAGTTTACTGGCCGCGCTCCGCTATTTCATCTCCTATGGGTGGCATGACGAATGTTCTGAAAATACCGGCGCTGGAAACGGGTCATGACGAGGGGGGCGTACAGGTTTATGATTTAACTATGCAGAACGGCGTTACGGAGTTCTTTGAGGGCTATCAGACCCCGACGAGCGGGATTAACGGCAGTTACCTCGGGCCGACACTGAAGGTTCGGAACGGTGCTGCGGTACGCTTTAATGTAACGAATAATCTGGGGGAACCATCAACCCTGCATTGGCACGGTTTGCATTTGCCCGCCCGCATGGACGGTGGTCCGCATCAGGTTGTTCGCCCCGGAAAAACGTGGGCCTCAGAATTCACTGTCAAACAAAAGGCGGCCAGCCTGTGGTATCACCCACATCTGGAGGGCAAAACGGGCGAGCATGTCTGGCGCGGTATGGCGGGCATGGTCATTGTTGAAGACACCGAATCAGACGCGCTGCCCCTGCCCAACAACTATGGCATCAACGATGTTCCTTTGGTGCTGCAAGATCGCACCTTCACGCCTGACAAGCGGATGGACTACGAGCTTTCGATGCGATCGCGCATGATGGGAATGGTTGGCAATATCCCGGTTGTCAACGGAACTTATGCACCATTTTTCGAGGCAACGACGACGAAGGTAAGGTTGCGGATATTGAACGGCTCGAATGCCAGCACGTATAATCTTGCGCTGGATAGCGGCGCTAACTTCGTGCAAGTCGCAACTGATGGTGGTTTTCTGGAGGCACCGGTCGAGGTGAACCTGTTGCAACTCGCCCCTGCGGAACGTGCAGAGATCATCGTTGATCTGGTAGCTGGTGAAAATGTTACGCTGTTGAATGTTGCTATTGGCACTAGCTCCAGTGGTGGCATGGGGGGCGGCGGAAGCAACAACGCACCAGCCTTTCCGTTCCTTGAAATACGCCCTGCGACGAGCTTAACGCAATCGGCGGCGCTGCCTGCACGCCTGACAGAAATGGAATGGCTGAACCCAGAGGATGCTGTAAAAACCCGTGTATTTAATCTGGAAATGCAGATGGGCATGGGGAGTGGTGGAGGGAACCCGGTCAGTATCAACGGCAAGGTCATGGACATGGCCCGCATCGACGAAGTTGTGAACCTTGGCGATACCGAGATTTGGGAACTACGAAATGTTTCTATGATGCCGCATCCATTCCATATGCACGATGTGCAATTCCAGATTCTGGATCGTAATGGTCGTGCCCCTGCCGCGACAGAGCATGGCCGTAAAGACGTGGTTATGGTGAACACTGGTGAGACGGTTCGGATCATCATGCGGTTCGAGGATTACGCGGACGCCAACGCGCCGTTCATGTATCACTGCCACATTCTGGAACATGAGGATGCCGGTATGATGGGACAGTTTGTGGTTGTCTAGGCCCTAAATAAACGGCTTGTTCCGCTTGCGATAGGCAATTGCCTCTAGACCCAAAAACTCTGATGACGGACAGGGAAGTTTGGTGCCTCAATTAGGGGGTGTAGAACAGGTGATACCCCCCCACCCGCCTAGAAGTTAAGCGGATGGCTTGGTCCGTTGTCAAAGTGAACGCGCTGGGTCACTGATGTCTCCCTTTAGAAGTCTGCCGCGATCCGCAAGTCGCGCAGTGGCTTCACCACGGTTATCGCATGTGCGTATATCGGGTCCGATTTATAAGCGGCAAGCGCTTCGGCGTTTGCAAACTCGCCATAGACGATCACGTCAACTTCGGATGACCATGCGTCGCCCTTGGTGTTTTTACGCACCTCAAAGACGTCCGAATGCGGGATTTTGCCGAGCTCGGTCAGACCGTCCACGATTTTTTGGATGTCTGCTTTGTCTTTGGCGCTAAAGAACACGATATGTCGGATGGTCATGGCTTGGGGCCCTTTGTCTGCGTTTTCTTAACTCAAGTATGGCGTTGTAGATCGTTGCGGGGATACCGACGAAGATGATAGTTCTTGCTAAGAACTTTTGAAAAAACTCGAATTCATCCTCCCAACGTTCATGTGTATAAATGTTAATCGTCTCGCCTGTGTAGTACGGAGGCCAGACGATTCCACTTTATTGGACCTGTCCGCATTTAGTTGCGAACACTTAACTCATTTACGCAACCTTTCTTTCAAATGCGAGGGGGCTTTTGCCGCCTAGCGTAGAATGTCTGCGACGCAAGGTTTAAGCGGCGAGCAACTTAAAGTGCACACCTTGGCTGGAAAAACTTTCGTCAGCGAAGCAACCGTTTCTGAGCAGTGCAAGCATCGTGTATTGGGCGTCTAAATTTACAGACGACGCGCGTTGGGCACACCCTAATTTCGTTACGTCATGTCGCGATTTTTTCCGCATTCATTCTTTCTCAAGACTGTTGCCCTTGCATTTTTGAACAGTAACGGTATTTCAGTATAAAATATATACCGTGGAGTCAAAAATGCCTGATCGCGTCACCGTTCATGGGCTGCAAATCGCCGCTGAGTTGGTTAAATTCACCGACACATATGCCTTGCCTGGAACAGGAGTGGACGCAGATACATTTTGGTCCGGTTTTGCCGCACTGGTTAAAGATTTAACGCCGACCAATCGTGCACTACTTGCAAAACGTGAAGAATTTCAGAGCCAAATCGACGAATGGCACATCGCCAATAAGTCCCGAACGTTGAATATGGACGCATACAAAGCGTTCTTGACAAGAATTGGTTACCTTGTTCCGGAAGGGGAAGATTTCCAGATCGAAACAGCAAACGTTGACCCCGAGATCGCCACAATCCCTGGCCCGCAACTTGTCGTACCGATTACGAATGCGCGGTATGCATTGAATGCAGCGAATGCGCGTTGGGGTAGTCTTTACGATTCATTATATGGAACGGATGCGTTAGGTGATTTGCCAAACAAAGGCCCGTTTGAAACCGCACGTGGCGCACGCGTCGTTAACTGGGCCAAAACGTTTCTTGACGATTCTGCACCGCTTGCGAGCGGATCACATAAAGGTGCGACCGGATATACAGTTAAGAACGACCAATTGTATGCGGGGGAAATACCGCTAGCAGACCCTTCGCAGTTTGTCGGGTATTTGGGCGACGGGATTGCGCCGACATCGGTGCTGTTGCTGAAAAACGGTCTTCACATCGAGATCGCAATCGATGCTAACAACACAATTGGCGCGACCGATTCAGCGAATGTTGCCGATATGATTCTGGAATCTGCAATTTCTGTAATAATGGATTGTGAAGATTCTGTTGCGACGGTGGATTCGGAAGATAAAATCCTTGCCTACACCAACTGGTTTGGACTTATGCGCGGTGATTTGGTCGAATCTGTTTCAAAAGGCGGTAGACAGATCGAGCGTAAACTTGTGTCGGACAAAACATTTACAGCCCCAAATGGCGGCGAAATAACGCTTAAAGCTCGGGCATTGATGTTGGTTCGCAATGTCGGACATCTGATGACCAGTCCAGCAATTCTTGATCAAAACGGCGATGAAGTGTTTGAAGGATTGATGGACGCAATGTTTACAACGCTCGGCGCGATGCTGGACCTGAAGAAAACTAATGGTGCGCGGAATTCCGATCGCGGCTCGATCTACGTTGTGAAACCGAAAATGCACGGGCCGGAAGAAGTTTCGTTCACCAACGAAATATTCAACCGCGTCGAGGCAGTATTAGGTTTGCCGGAGAACACTGTTAAAATTGGCATTATGGACGAAGAACGCCGCACCACGGTAAACCTGAAAGAATGTATCCGCGCCGCCAAACACCGTGTCGCGTTCATCAATACCGGCTTTCTTGATCGTACAGGCGACGAAATGCATACGTCGATGGAAGCCGGGGCAATGATCCGTAAAGGTGAGATGAAACACACGGCGTGGATTGCGGCGTATGAAGATAACAACGTTGATGTAGGGTTTGCATGTGGGTTGCGCGGCAAAGCACAAATCGGCAAGGGTATGTGGGCGATGCCGGACCTTATGGCCGATATGCTGAAACAGAAGATCAACCATCCAAAATCGGGCGCGAATTGTGCATGGGTTCCAAGCCCGACGGGCGCAACGTTGCACGCAACGCATTACCATCAAGTTAACGTACTTGAGGTTCAAGATGAAATTGCTAAGGGTGGTAAACGAGCAAAACTGAACGACATTCTGACAATTCCATTAACCAACGGGGCCACTTGGACACCTGATGAGGTTAAATCAGAGCTGGATAACAACGCGCAAGGGATTCTTGGGTATGTCGTTCGCTGGATTGATCAGGGTGTTGGTTGCTCAAAAGTTCCTGACATCAACAATATTGGGCTTATGGAAGACCGCGCAACTTGTCGAATTTCCAGCCAACACATGGCGAACTGGTTACATCACGGCGTTGTATCGAAAGAACAGGTTTTGGAATCGTTCAAGCGCATGGCAATAGTTGTAGACGAACAAAACGCTGATGACCCGATATACCACCCCATGGCGCCAGAGTATTCCGGCATCGCATTTCAGTCAGCAGTTAATCTAGCGTTAAGAGGTGTCGAGCAACCGTCTGGCTATACAGAACCGTTGCTGCACATGGGCAGGTTTGCACGCAAACAATTGCATTAACTAAAACGGTCATCGAATTAACCCGATGGCTAGTTGCCAACCTTGACCTGATTTCACACAGGATATTAGCGCCATGTTAATAATAGTTGATGCCATGTACGCAAAATGAGTTATTGTCAAATCTGGTGTTTGAGTGTTTCGGGTCATGCAGCGGCCTGATTGGTTGCGGTGGTGCTGACAATTGTTTTTACTGCCCTTGCTTGGGATATTCGTTACTTTCTAGGGCAAGCTGAAGAGCAAAAAGAAGCATAGTTGAATTGACACCCCTTCGTAACTTACTGGTAGATGGCCGGGCTGTTACCCATTCAAAGGCAATGCATTTATGACAGGTAATTCTCCCCCAAAGCTCGCCGAGTTCGTGGTTATTGTAGCGCTGCTTATGTCGGTAGTCGCGTTCAGCACGGACGCAATGCTACCGTCTTTTCCACAAATTACAGCAGATCTACACTTGGAAAATGCTAATCAGGCGCAGTTGGTGATAACTGTATTCATTCTAGGAACAGGCATTGGGCAACTCTTCTTTGGCCCGCTATCCGATGGGCTTGGGCGTAAGCCTGCAATCGGTGCCGGTCTTGTTGTGTTCACCATTGGCTGTTTGATTTGCCTTTATGCTGACAGTTTAAAGTGGGTATTGATCGGGCGACTTGTACAAGGGTTGGGGGTTTCTGCTGCGCGAACAGTAACAACTGCGTTGGTGCGCGACCTATATGAAGGGCGGGCAATGGCGCGCGTGATGTCATTCGCATTTGGGATATTTATTTTAGTTCCAGCAGTAGCACCCTCCGTCGGGCAGCTGATTATGGGGGCGTTCGGTTGGCGTTCGATTTTTGTCTCCTTTATCATTTATGCGACATTCACCTGGGGCTGGATGTTTTTGCGACTAGCCGAAACTCACCCCCCAGAGCGTCGGTTCACACTAGAACCTGCGGCGTTTATTTCTGCAGTGAAGGAGGTTCTGACCAACCGAACTGTTTTCACATTTATAGTCATCCAAGGGTTGCTTCTGGGTGGGCTATTTGCGTACCTCAGCTCTACTCAGCAGATATTTGTGGACAGTTTTGGGGTGGGTGACAAGTTTCCACTTTATTTCGCACTAATTGCATTGGCTTCTGCATTAGCGTCATTCATTAACGGGACGCTGGTGATGCGTATTGGAATGCGCCGCATGTGCGAGATTTCCTTTGGGTTAGCAGCTATCTCGGCCGGATTATCCTTGTTGTTTCAGAGTATTGCACCGAATACATGGTTATTGGTAGGATTTACGCTGTGGTCAGCGTTAGGTTTTTTGTTCATGGGCATATCGCTTGGCAATGTCAACGCGTTGGCGATGGAAACAATGGGGCACATATCTGGCCTTGCGGCAGCTATAATAGGTTCGGTCTCCACCCTCATTGCGGTAGTATTGGCTATACCCATAGGATTGGCGTTTAACGGGACACCGATTCCGTTGATTACGGCAAATATGGCTTTGTACACACTAGCTTTCGTGCTGATGATCCGCGAAAACGCCGCATAATGAAACCAACCAGATGAGCCAGATACTCTCAAGAAGAAGGTCATTTAGCGTCTGACGTCAGCACTTATGGAACAGGTTTACGTTATTGAATAAGGGAGGGTTTAGCTCGCACAGGCCGTGGCGAGGTAAAGGGCAAGCTTGCAATCAAGCTATAGGCTGTTGCAGATTCCGCACGAAATTTCAGTTATTAAGGATCGTTGGTAAACGCAAACCTTTTTCCCGCGCGCAGGCAACAGCATCTTCGTAACCCGCATCCGCATGGCGCCACACGCCCGACGCCGGATCGTTCCACAACACCCGCTCCAACCGTTTGGCAGCAGCGTCGGTCCCGTCTGCGCAGATCACAACGCCCGAGTGTTGGCTGAATCCCATGCCCACACCGCCGCCGTGGTGCAACGACACCCACGTAGCACCTGACGCAGTGTTAATCAGCGCGTTCAAAAGTGGCCAATCCGATACAGCGTCCGAACCATCCTTCATGGCCTCGGTTTCTCGGTTCGGCGAGGCAACCGAACCCGCATCGAGGTGATCGCGGCCGATAACGACGGGCGCTTTCAACTCGCCACTCCTGACCATCTCGTTGAAAGCCATCCCGATGCGGTGGCGATCTCCAAGCCCTACCCAGCAAATTCGTGCGGGCAATCCTTGGAAACTGATGCGTTCGCGCGCCATGTCCAACCAGTTGTGAAGGTGCTTATCGTCAGGCATCAGCTCTTTTACTTTTTGGTCGGTTTTGTAGATGTCTTCGGGATCGCCTGACAACGCAACCCAGCGGAACGGACCGATACCACGGCAGAACAGCGGACGGATGTAGGCTGGCACGAAACCGGGGAAACCGAAGGCGTTCTCCAGCCCTTCTTCCAGCGCGATCTGGCGAATGTTGTTACCGTAATCAACCGTCGGAATGCCCATCGCATGGAATTCGCACATAGCCGCAACTTGTACTTTCATCGAAGCACGTGCGGCCCTTTCAACAGCTTTAGGGTCAGATTCACGTTTCTCGATCCATTCAGCCATAGTCCACCCTTGTGGAAGGTATCCGTTCACAGGGTCGTGGGCCGAGGTCTGGTCGGTCACCAAACCCGGACGAACGCCTCGCTTCACAAGTTCCGGAAAAATGTCCGCAGCATTGCCCAACAGGCCAACCGATTTCGCTTCGCCAGCTGCAGTCCAGCGTTCAATCATCTCCAGGGCTTCATCCAGCGTTTCGGCACGTTCATCGACGTACTTAGTACGCATGCGGAAATCGATACTGTCCGAGTTGCATTCGACAGCCAGACAACACGCGCCGGCCATAACTGCCGCAAGCGGTTGCGCCCCGCCCATACCACCGAGGCCAGCGGTAAGGATCCATTTTCCCTTCAGGCTTCCGTCATAATGCTGGCGACCCGCTTCGACAAAAGTCTCGTATGTTCCCTGAACGATGCCTTGCGACCCGATGTAAATCCAAGACCCGGCAGTCATTTGACCGTACATCATCAAACCCTTTTTATCGAGCTCGTTGAAGTGGTCCCAAGTTGCCCAGCGCGGGACAAGGTTGGAGTTCGCGATCAACACCCGCGGGGCATCCTCGTGGGTCTTGACAACAGCCACTGGGCGGCCCGATTGCACGATCAAAGTCTCGTCAGCTTCGAGGCCTTTCAACGTGGCCACAATCGCATCGAAATCCTTCCAACTACGGGCTGCACGCCCGATACCGCCATAGACCACCAGTTCGTGCGGGTTTTCAGCGACGTCCGGGTGAAGGTTGTTCATCAGCATCCGCAGCGGGGCCTCGGTCAACCAGCTTTTGGCGTTAAGCTTGGTGCCTGTTGGCGGATAGATATCGCGGGTGTTTTTGCGATCTAACATGGTGACCTCCTTCAAATGTCAAGCGCGCCAGAGCGGGCGATTTGGTCTAGATTTTCGAGGATGCGGCCAAGCACTGGACGCAAAGTTTCGGCTCGATCTGTGCGGTAGTTCCATGGGGTGAACTCGTCCATATAGGCGCGTTGGGCAAGTTCCATCTGAATCGTGTGAACGCCCTTTCTTGGTTGGCCGTAGTGACGTGTTGTCCATCCGCCCCGAAAACGGCCGTTCAGGATGGTGTCGTGATCGGGTGCGGTTGCGCAAATTGCATGTGTTGTTGTTTGGATCGAAGCATGACACGTCTGGCCATTATCCGTACCGATGTTGAACACAGGCAGCTGGCCCTCAAACAAATACGGAATATTCGAACGAATGGAATGGCAATCATACAAAATCGCCATACCATGCTTTGCCCGAACGCGGGACACCTGTTCGGCCAAGGCTTCGTGATATGGCGTGTGAAACTCCGCACAGCGCGCCATCGCTTCGTCATCCGAAGGGGCTTGCCCCGCTTGCCAAATATCGCGCCCATTAAAATCCGTTGTCGGGCATAGCGAAGTGGTAGTTTGCCCAGGGTATAGAGAAACATTGGAAGGGTCACGGTTTGCGTCGATAACATATCGGTGGATGTTGGAATGTACGACGGTAACGCCCTCAATCAGGCCATCGTACAGACGGTTGATGTGCCAATCCGTGTCTCTCAATTCTCTTCCCCTCTCGTTCAATCGCACTGATATCTCTGCGGGAACATGCGTTCCGCCATGCGGTTGCGCGAGTATGATCGGGCTGTCCCCTTTGGTAATTTCAAACATGTTCATGTGCCAAACTCCGGCATATTCATACCAGCGGCTGCGATGATTTCGGCGTTGCTGACCAGGGCGTGGACAACTTCCAGTTCCGGTGCGAGATAGCGGTCCTCATTCAGTGTGGGCACATCCTGCCGCAACCGTTCGATAACCGATTGCAGGGGTGCACTTGTCTTAAACGGTGCACGGAATTCAATGCCTTGAGCGGCACACAGAAGTTCAACACCCAAGATCCGGTCCAAATTTTTGATCATCCGTTGCAACCGACGCGCACCATGGGCAGCCATACTGACATGGTCTTCCTGATTGGCCGATGTCGGGGTGGAGTCCGTAACGCAAGGGTTAGCAAGGTGCTTATTCTCGCTCATCAAAGCGGCGGTAGTGACTTCGGCAATCATATAACCAGAGTTCAAACCAGGTTTTGGCGTAAGAAATGGTGGCAGGTTGAACGACAGGGTCGGGTCAACAAGAAGCGCGATCCGGCGCTGCGCAATTGCGCCGATTTCCGACACTGCCAACGCAATCATATCCGCCGCAAAACCGACTGGTTCTGCATGGAAATTACCGCCCGAAACGATCACCCCCGCTTCAACCAAAACTAAAGGGTTGTCCGTTGCGGCGTTCGCTTCGATTTCCAGCGTGGTCGCGGCTTGACGAAGAACATCCAACGCAGCACCCGTAACCTGTGGCTGACAGCGGATGCAGTACGGATCTTGCACTCGGCTGTCCCCGTCGCGGTGACTTTCGCGAATTTCGGAGTTTTCGAGAAGGTCTCGCATGGTGCTGGCGGCTTCAATCTGGCCACGGTGCCCGCGCAAGGAATGAATTTCCGGCTGTAGAGGCTCGGTTGACCCCATGATGGCGTCGGTAGAAAGCGCTGAAGTGATCAAAGCCGACTTCGCAGAGCGCCACGCGCCAAACAGGCCTGCCAAAGCAAAAGCTGTTGAAAACTGTGTGCCATTGATAAACGCCAAGCCTTCTTTGGGGCCGAGCTGAATGGGCGACAGACCAGCCTTTGCCAACGCGTCGGCGCCGGGCATGACAACCCCATCAAATTCCGCCTCTCCCTCGCCAATAATAACCGCTGTCATATGTGCCAGCGGGGCCAGATCGCCAGATGCGCCAACGGAACCTTGCGCTGGGATTACCGGGGTCACCCCTTGTTCCAGCATGTCTTCCAGCAACTCAATCAAAGACCAGCGAACACCGGATGCTCCACGGCCTAGCGATAATAGCTTCAGCACCATAATTAGCCGAGCATGGGCACGTGGAATCGCCTCGCCGACGCCACAACAGTGGCTGATAATCAGGTTACGCTGAAGGGTGGCAGTATCCTCTTTTTCGATTTTCAGGCTGGCGAGCTTACCAAAACCGGTATTTACACCATATACGGGCGCATCACCGGCGGCCGCCGCAGCCAATTGTGCCGCAGCCCTTTCCACAGAAGATTTGCATCCGCGGTCCAGTTTAACCGGCGGTTCCTCGCGGAAAACCTGTTCAAGTGCGGCTAATGTAACAGCGCCGGATGTAAGCGTTAGAGTATTCAAAATTTGCCTCCGAAAATACGGGTGTGAAGGGGGTTGAAACCAATGCGGTAGGATAGCTCCGCAGGATAATCGACGTTCCAGACATTCAGGTCAGCCCGCTGACCTGCTGCGATTACACCGCGATCTGTCATGCCAAGGGCGCGCGCGGCGTTTTTGGTCACGCCAGCGAGCACCTCTTCAGGGGTCATGCGAAAGAACGTGCACGCCATATTCATTGCCAGCAAAACCGAGGTCATCGGCGAAGAGCCGGGGTTCGCATCGGTAGAAACCGCCATTGGTACGTCATGTTTTCTCAATAGTTCGATGGGCGGAGTTTGAGTTTCACGAAGGGTATAGAACGCACCCGGCAAAATCACGGCGACCATGTTGGCTTTCGCCATAGCTTTGACACCATCTTCGTCGAGATACTCGATATGTTCCGCGGACATTGCGCCATATTCAGCCGCCAGCTTGGTGCCACCTATGTTGGATAACTGTTCTGCATGCAGCTTCACCGGCAAACCAAGCGCTTTGGCCACTTCGAACACACGCGCGATTTGTTCTGGCTGAAACGCGATGCCCTCACAAAAACCGTCAACGGCATCGACCAGCCCTTCAACATGAGCAGTACGCAGCGCGGGGATGCATACCTCCTCGATATACTCGTCAACTTTGCCTTGGAATTCAGGCGGCACAGCGTGGGCCCCAAGAAATGTAGTACGAACTTCAATCGGGCGTTCAACAGAAATTCGACGCGCTGCGCGCAACATTCGTAGCTCCGTGTCGCGATCCAATCCATAACCGGATTTCACCTCAATCAAAGTCACGCCTTCAGCGATCATCGCATCCACGCGCGGCAAGGCATCCAACAGCAGCTCGTCTTCACTGGCCAAACGGGTCGCGCGCACAGTCGATATAATTCCGCCACCTGCGCGCGCGACGTCTTCGTAGCTGGCGCCGTTCAGGCGCATCTCGAATTCATGGGCGCGGTTCCCGCCGGATACCAGATGTGTGTGGCAATCGATTAGCGCAGGCGTAACCAGCCGCCCTTCCATGTCCAGACGATCAAGGTTTTGGTACTGCGCTGGCAAGTCAGCGCTTGGCCCCGTCCATCCAATATTCGCACCCTCAAGCACGATAATGCCGTCCTCAACCAGCCCATACGGCTGGGCGTTTGGATTCATTGTCGCGATACGCGCATTTGTGAGAATTTGTTGGGACATAGTCGAATCTTTCCACATTCAAATATTGACTTGCTTCGTATTGATATATGGTTATACTTATTATGTCTATACATAACAAGGGTCGTCATGCCTTCGATATTTTCCAAAACAGCATTACTCGAAACAGGCTGGACCAAGAATGTGCGGATAACTCTTGAGGGTGGGAAAATCGCAAAGGTCACCCCGTCGACCACAGCAAAGCCTGAGGACGCAATAGTGGACACGTTGCTACCTGCATTGGCGAATCTCCACAGCCACAGCTTCCAACGCGCGATGGCTGGAATGACCGAATTCCGCTCCGCTGGTCGCGACAGTTTCTGGACGTGGCGGGATCTAATGTACCGGTTCGTTAATCACATCACCCCTGAACAAACCGAAGCGATCGCGAGTCTGGCTTTCATGGAGATGCAGGAGGCCGGCTATGCATCCGTTGGTGAATTCCACTACATCCACCATCAAAACGGTGGCCAGCCCTATGATAATTTATCCGAGCTCTCAAGCCGGATATTTGCGGCTGCAGAGACCAGCGGGATCGGTTTAACCCATTTGCCCGCTCTATACACCTATGGCGGTGCCGGAAAAACCGCACTGTCAGGCGGGCAGTTGCGATTTGGCAATGATGTTGCAAGCTTCAACCGACTGGTCAGCGAGATTAAGGATGGTGTTAAGTTCCTGCCTTCTGACGCCCGCGTAGGCATCGCACCCCATTCGTTACGGGCAACCTCCCCAGAAGATCTGTCGGATCTGTTAGACTCGCACCCCTCAGGCCCCGTCCACATCCATATTTCCGAACAACAAAAAGAAGTTGCGGATATCAAAAATTGGCTTGGCGCGCGACCGGTCGAATGGCTTTTGGAAAACGCCACCGTCGACCAAAGGTGGTGCTTGATCCATGCCACCCACATGTCAACCTCCGAAACCATCGCGCTGGCAAAATCCGGCGCGGTTGCCGGCCTTTGCCCGATCACCGAGGCTAATCTGGGTGATGGTCCATTCAATGGACCAACCTACCTTGAAAACGGCGGCGTATTTGGTCTGGGTTCGGATTCCAATGTGCGGATATCGCTGACCGAAGAACTCCGGACATTGGAATATTCGCAACGCCTGCGTGATATATCGCGCAACGTGTTGGCTGGCACGGATGGGTCCGTCGGCAAAGCGCTCTATCTCGGCGCGGCCAGAGGCGGGGCACGGGCCCTGAACCGCGATGCAGGTGTTATCCGAATCGGCGCGCTTGCCGATCTGGTCGCTATCAACGGTGAAAGCCCTAGTCTATGTGCGCTTACTGGCGCCCAGATCCTCGACGGGCTGGCGTTTGCCGCCAGTGATAAGGTGGTCACAGATCTATGGTCAGCGGGGCGCCACCGCGTGCGAGTTGGTAAGCATGTTTCGCGCGACCGGATAATTTCCAACTACCGTTCTGCCGTGTCACAGCTGATGTCCGTGATATAGAAATGCCTCAGGTTTCAGTCATAGCTTTCGCCAAGGTGCTCGGACTATACTACAAGACAACGTTATAATCATGGATCGAGCGAACGTGCCAGCTACCGAAAAAACCACCTTTCGCGATGTTAAACAGAACGTCCTCGACCGTATCCGTGACAAAACCTGGGCACCCGGAACAATTATCCCAACCGAAATTGACCTGGCCGAAGAGTTTGGCTGCGCGCGGGCAACCGTAAACCGTGCGATGCGCGAATTGGCTGATGAAGGGATACTGGATCGCAAACGCAAAGCTGGGACGCGGATTAACGCTGCACCAATCCGAAAAGCCAAGTTTGCCATTCCATTAGTGCGCGTCGAGATCGAGGTAACTGGCGCCACATATCGATACGTTCTGGTCAACGAAAAAACACAAACCGCACCAGATTGGCTGCGCGCCCGCCTTAATCTTCCTAACAACAGCCGAGTCGTACACCTGAAATGCATGCATTACGCCGATAATTCTCCATTCCAGTTTGAGGATCGCTGGATCAACATCGCAGCAGTTCCCCAAGTCGAGCAGGCTGATTTCAGCGGCACCGGCCCGAACGAATGGCTGTTGGATCAGATCCCATTTACCGACGTTGAGATAAGCTTCAGTGCAGGCGCCGCAACCATCGAGCTGGCCGAGTTCCTTTCGATCGAACCTGGTGAACCAACATTTACGGCCGAACGCACGACTTGGCTGAGCGGCACCCCAGTAACTTTCGCAAAAATGAGTTTCGGTCGTGGATACCGTATGACGACGCGCATTTAGATGAGATCTCGATTGAAGCTTGCATCGCCACCCCTTGGCATGCTCCACGGTCACCTGCATTATGCGGACTGGTATTAGAGAGCCGTATTGTTTCATGGCAAGGCGAATAAATTCGAGCGACGTTTTGAAATAGTAAAAAGGGTTCGGATTTGTGATTCAGGCAAATAAGGTGATCCCCCTTCCCGCCTCGAATAAGTTAATCTGAGGGTGCCGCTCCGTTTTTTGTATAAATATTTAACTATGGAACTAGCGGGAAAACTAACAATATCATCGGTACGGAAACTGCTACAACAAGTATTTCCAATGGCAACCCGGTGCGCCAATAGTCGCCAAAGCTATAACCACCCGGCCCCATAATAAGCGTGTTGTTCTTGTGGCCAATTGGCGTAAGGAAAGCGCAAGACGCGGCTACGGCTACGGCCATCAGAAATGGGTCCGGATTCACGCCAAGTTTTGTGGCAACATCAACCGCGATTGGTCCGCCAATCACGGCCGTAGCTGTGTTGTTCAGAACGTCCGAAAGCGTCATCACAATTATCATTAGTACCGTAAGAACCGCCCATGCAGGTAGGCCAAATGTTATGTCGATTATGCTCGACGCGATCATCGTGGTTCCGCCGGAATCCTCAAGTGCCACACCCAAGGGGATCATGCTTCCAAGTAAGACGATAACCGGCCATTCGATATGGTCGTATACATTTCGGATTGGCACAATTTTAAACGCTACATAAAGTGCAACAACAATGGCCAGCGCCGCCGCCAAATAAAGCAAACCCAGCGCTGAAATTGTAATTGCGGTCGCAAAAATGCCAATTGCCAACCAAGCACGGCGGTGTTGCGTTACATTCAAGCCGCGTTCGGCCAACGGCAAAACTCCTAGCCAATTGACGACGTCTGGCAGCTCGTCGTGCGGGCCCAGTAGTAAAAGGATATCGCCCGCGCGCACAGGCTCGTGGCGTACGCGTTTATTAAATCGTTCTCCCTGACGGGATATACCCAAAAGGGCAATCCCGCGTCGAGCCTGAAGACGCAGTGAAAGAGCAGAGCGGCCGACGATACGTGCATCACGTGGCACTACGACTTCCATCAGTTCGTGCCCGCCTGTGATAGTTTCACCGCGAGGTTGCTCGCCAAAAAATTCCAGCGCGACCGAACCTCGGAATCGATCCATATCTTCCGCAGTCGCTTCAACCACCAACATATCTTTTTCGCGAATAACGGTTTGCGCACCAAATCCCCCAAGTCGAATACCGTTGCGGACTACACCGAGAATAACAACATCATCTTCATTGGCAGCCCCGTATAAATCCCGAACCATTTTATCGATCGCCTTGGACTTTTCTGGCACAACCAGCTCGGCGACGTACCCCTCCAGTTCTATATGCCCTGATTGCCCGATATCTCTTTCGTCCTTTTTGGGCATCAATCTCCAACCAATCGTGGCAACAAAAAGGATGCCAACGAAAGCCACGGTCAAGCCAACGGGTGTAAAATCAAACATTGTAAATGGCTCACCAACGGCTTTCTCACGATAGGAAGCGATGATAATGTTAGGCGGAGTCCCGATAAGCGTTACCATGCCGCCCAAAATCGTAGCAAAAGACAGAGGCATTAACGTTCGCCTGACCGTACGACCGGCCTTGGCAGCTGCTTGAATATCGATGGGCATAAACAGCGCCATAGCCGCAACATTATTCATAAAAGCCGAAAGGAGAGCACCCGTTACGCTCATCACCGCGATATGTCCGCTAATGGAGCGGCCTGTATCAATTATCCGTTTAGTGATGAGATCAATTGCACCTGAGTTTAACAAGCCGCGAGAAATAACCAGAACAAGCGCCACAATGATGGTCGCTGGATGACCGAATCCGGCAAATGCTTGATCCGTAGGCACCAAACCCAAAACTAATGCTATCAGAAGCGCTGAAAACGCAATCAGATCGTATCGCCATTTACCCCACAGGAGCATTCCAAAAACGCCTGCAAAAAGACAGAACAATAATATTTGATCCAGAGTCATAATCTTATCATTACTAGTTTTAGTACCCGCGCAAGCAGAGAATACTGAGTCCAACAACGAGAAGGCGCCTATTTTTCCAATCCTGTCTTTTAATCCGTCTCTAGAAAGGTGTTAGGGCGCCAATCTTCAAGCTGTTATTTCAGGACATCTTTTCAAAGTGGGACGAACAGCAATTAGTGAATCACCAGAAAATAAATCACGGGGGCAATAACATTCAAAAAGTGCAGAAGGTGGGCTGGTGTAGAGGCTGAAAGCGAAGCTATGTTCGGCGGAGAGATTGAGGTGGATTTGCATACCCCCTCCATTCACTGCCGATATTATACCATAAATAGGGG
>JAPYON010000153.1 GCA_029938175.1 Paracoccaceae bacterium
GTGTTAACACGTGGGGACTTACCGCCAAAATCTACGCGACGGTGGGTAATTCGGCGCAAGGTTACAGTGGTTATGGCTGTATCTGCGGGACGAAGGTATTAACCTTACCAAACTCTACTATTACGACATTATCCTATTGGATCTGAACCTGCCTGATATGATTGGCCAAGAGGTATTGGGGCAATTGCGTGTGGCAAAGGTTGAAACTGCTATACTGATATTTCGGGAATGGATGATACGGAAAACAAGATCAAAGGCTTTGGATTTTGGACAGAAGACTATCTTACCAAGCCATTTGATAGACAAGAACTTATTGCCCGCATCCACGCGATCGTGCGCCGCTCTAAAGGCCACTCGCAACCTGTGATCGAGACTAGGAAAATTCGCGTTAATCTGGACAGTAAAACCGTGGAAATCGACCGATAAACCATGCATCTGACCGGCAAAGAATACCAGATATTGGAGCTACTATCACTTCGCAAGGGCACTACATTGACGAAAGAGATGTTTCTGAACCACCTATACGGCGGTATGGACGAACCCGAGTTGAAAATCATCGACGTTTTCATTTGTAAACTGCGCAAAAAGCTGTCCAAGGCTTTGGGCGGGGATAATTACATCAAAACGGTATAGGGGCGGGGATATGTGTTGCGTAATCCGATTGAAATGACGATCGAACACCAAATTTCCGTGTAGAAGTTACTAGACGAACGCTGGTTATCGGCCTATTCCTTTTGACATATAAGGGGATAACATGGCAGCGCTTACAGACGTAGATCAACTGAACGAAAAACTGGCAAAAGCCGAACTGACACGTCTGGCCAAAGACATGGCACAGGCCGATGTTGCTTATCACCAAAAAGACGCGCCGGAAATTTCCGACGCTGAATACGACACATTAAAGCAGCGCAATTTGCTGATCGAATCCCGATTTCCGAATCTCAGACGCAAAGACAGCCCCACAGACAAAACTGGCGCACCTGTTTCGTCGGGTTTTTCGAAGGTAAAACATGCGGTAGCGATGATGTCACTTGGCAACGCGTTTACAGACGAAGACGTGATCGAATTCGATTCGCGGATCCGCAAGTTTCTAAATGTTGATAGAGACAAACCGCTGGAATACACATCTGAGCCGAAAATCGACGGGCTTTCCCTGTCTCTGCGGTATGAACAAGGCATTTTGGTGCAAGCGGCAACACGTGGTGACGGTGAAACGGGCGAGGACGTAACGGCGAATGCGCTGACTATTACAGACATTCCTCCCAAAATCCAAACGCCGCTTGATATTCTCGAGGTTCGAGGCGAGGTTTACATGGCGCATACAGATTTTGCAGCGCTGAACGAAAGCCAGATGAAAAACGAAAACAAACTTTTTGCGAACCCGCGCAATGCTGCTGCTGGGTCGTTACGGCAGCTCGATAGTCAGATCACAAAATCCCGCCCGCTGAAGTTCTTCGCATATGCGTGGGGGCAGGTATCCGAGCCCCTCGCGGAAACGCAATCTGCCGTTCTCGCAAGATTAACTGCGCTGGGGTTTTCCGTAAATCCACTTGCCGCGACGTGCGCGAACCCTGCCGAACTGATACAGCATTACAACTCGATAGAGCTGGCCCGCGCTAGCCTCGGATATGATATTGACGGGGTTGTCTACAAGGTCAGCAATCTCGGATTGCAGTCGCGATTGGGATTCCGAACTAACACCCCTCGCTGGGCAATAGCGCATAAATTTCCGGCAGAGCTGGCATCTACAATCGTAGAGGATATAGAAATTCAGGTTGGCCGTACCGGTGCGTTATCCCCCGTCGCCCGCCTGAAATCTGTGACCGTCGGGGGCGTCGTCGTCTCGAACGCGACTTTGCACAACGAAGATTACATCAAAGGCCTCGACAGTAAGGGCGCGCCGATTCGTGGAGGTCATGATATTCGCATCGGCGACTGGGTCACAATTTACCGAGCGGGTGACGTTATTCCCAAAGTTAAAGGCGTCGATATTTCGCGCCGCCCAGACTGGGCAGTCCCGTTTGAATTCCCAGAAAAATGTCCGCAATGCGGTTCGGACGCTATACGCGAGGAAGGCGAAGCCGTCGCCCGATGTTCTGGCGGATTGATTTGCCCGGCACAAGCAGTCGAAAAACTTAAGCATTTTGTTTCCAGAGCAGCTTTCGACATCGACGGCATGGGTTCGAAGCAGATTGAATCCTTTTATAAAGACGGTTGGATCGCACATCCTGCAGATATTTTCGAACTGCAAGGTCTCTATGGATCCAGCAACTTGCAACAGTTGAAAAACCGTGAAGGCTGGGGGGCTAAATCCGCAGAAAGACTGTTCGCGGCCATAGACGACAAACGCAACATCCCCATGAATAGGCTGATTTTTGCGTTGGGTATCCGGCATGTTGGCGAAAGCACTGCTCTGACATTGTCTCGGCACTATAACGATTGGGAAACCTTCAATGTTGCGATGAAAAATTCATTCGAGCATTCCGGCGTTGACTGGGAAGTCTTGAACGGAATTGACGGGGTTGGAACTGTAATGGCGGCGGCCCTCGTTGATTATTTTAACGAACCAAAGATGAGTGCTGCGTTAAATAGGCTGGTGGTGTTATTGAACGTCCAAAATGTTGCTGTCCCTTCGATCCAGGGGAGCACTGTTGCCGGAAAAAAGGTCGTTTTCACTGGTACACTTGAAAAAATGACCCGCGCCGAAGCAAAAGCCCGTGCCGAAGGTTTGGGCGCCAAGGTTTCCGGTTCGGTATCCGCCAAAACCGACATAGTAATTGCCGGGCCGGGCGCTGGCTCAAAACGTAAAAAAGCCGAAGATTTGGGCATCAAAATAGTATCCGAGGACGAATGGCTGACGCTTATTGGTTGATCGCAGGCCGATTGTCGCGTGAAATAGAAAAATGACCCACTCGCGCCCAGA
>JAPYON010000154.1 GCA_029938175.1 Paracoccaceae bacterium
GGCGTTCACCACCCGAAGCCTGCGCCGGCGATTGATCGACGTTCAGCTTCACGCCTTCCATGACCATTTCAACGCGGTAATATTCTGACGGGTCCAGCCCAGACGAAGCGTAATCGCCCAATGTGGCATAGGCCGACAGGTCGGGGTCTTGTTCCATATAGGCGACCGCGTTGCCGGGCCGCAGGAATACGTCACCCGCATCGGGCTCCATTATGCCTGCCATTATTTTTAACAATGTCGATTTACCCGAGCCATTCCGCCCGACTAAACAAATTCGTTCGCCCTGATTTACCGACAGGTTTAGCCCCTCGAAAAGCGGGTTGCCGCCGAAGGTGAGCATGATGTCGGAAAGGGTTAATATCGCTGGTTGTGCCATACGCCCTCTATCGCCGTTGCACCCGTTGCCGTCAAGCGACTAGGGTGTGGAAAACAACAAGGATTCGAACATGACGCAGGGGCCAATCAGCCGCACTATCGCCAAGACTTTCTCACCCCCTGTGATGGAGGCGCGGCGATGACTTGACGGGGTCAAATTCTCGCCGGAACGCACGTTGTTGAACCTCTCGCAGGCAGCCCCAGTTGATCCTTCACCTCAAGCGTTGCGCGACGCGATGGTTGAGGCAGTGGCCGAAGATGACAGCCACTTTTACGGGCCAGTGTTGGGCCTGCCCGCACTACGTGCCGAGATCGCGCGACAATGGTCCGCGCTGTATGGCGGGAATATCGCGCCGGATCAGGTGGCGATCACGTCCGGCTGCAATCAGGCGTTACAGCCGTGATGTCCACAATCGCCGAGGCTGGAGACGCGGTGATCCTGCCGACCCCTTTGTATTTCAACCACAAAATGTGGCTGGACACGACCGGAGTCGAGACACGCCTTTTGCAATGCGGAGAAGGAATGTTGCCCGACCCAGAGGCAGCGCGTGCTCTGATCGATGAAAACGTCAAGGCGATCCTGCTGGTGACGCCCAACAACCCGACAGGTGCTGAGTATCCGGTGGGGTTACTTGAGGGGTTTATGGCGCTCGCGAAGGAATGCGGGCTTGCCTTGATAATCGACGAATCTTACCGTAATTTTCACTCGAAAAGCGGGACGCCACATAACTTGTTTGCAGCCGCAAGACTGGCCCGACAGTCTGATCCATCTATACTCTTTTTCAAAGGTGTTCCGTCTGACGGGTCACCGTGTTGGCGCAGTGGTGGCCTCGATCGACAGATTGCGCGAGACTGAAAAATTTCTCGGCTCTGTTGCGACTTGCCCCAACCAGATTGGCCAAAAGGCCGCGCTATATGGCTTGCAGCACCTGTCGCAATGGGGGGCAGAGCAACGGGATGAAATCCTTACCCGCCGGGCAATTTGCAAGGCGGGGTTTGGCGAACTTGATGGCTGGAACCTGCTGGGTATTGGTGCATATTTTGCCTATGTCGAGCATCCGTTCTATAAACCCTCTGACCAGCTTGCAAACTGTTGGTGCAGCAGCAATCTTTGTTGATATTGTCCGGCACGATGTTCATTCCGCGGATAAGCGAAGGTGGCGACGGTTCCGCCGAAAAATAGTTCAGAATTGCCTTTGCCAACGCCGATCGCGATGGTTTGGCCAAAATGTTTAAGCGCTTGCAAGCATTTTGGCCATAGCGGTCTTGTATCCTGTCCAATCACAGCCTAAAAGTTTCCGACGAATTCAACGAGCCTTGTAAGGGACACCATTAATATGTCAGTAAAAAAAAGATCAAAGATATCCAAACTCTTCTTTTTCTTTGTGCTGATGATGGCCGTTCTGGCAATGGTTGGCTTTGGCCTTACAGGCATCTTCTCGCAATCGATCACCGCCAGCGTTGCGACGGTTGGCAAGGTTGACGTATCGGCTGATGATTATTTCCGTGATATACAGAATGAAATTTCATCCGTTTCGCAACAATTAGGCACGCAACTGACAATAGATCAGGCGCTGTTGTTTGGTCTGGATCGCACTGTACTACAACGTCTGGTCACGCAAGCAGCCTATCGAGACGAGGCGTTACGTCTTGGTGTTTCCGTTGGCGACGAAACCGTTCGTGATGCGCTGGTCGCCAATCCGGGGTTTCAGGGATTGTCTGGAGCGTTTGAAAAAACTGTTTATCAAGACGCAATTCGCCGCTCGGGTATGGATGCCACTCAATTCGAAGATCTCATTCGCAAAGATGCATCGCAACGTTTGATTCTGACTGCCGTTGCTGCAGGTGCGGTGCTGCCCCCTGAGGCTTCGCTAGCAATTTTCGATTATATCGGAGAAATGCGTGCTTTCACATATGCCCGCGTTGGAGCAGCTAATATCTCTGGGGCGATCCTTGCCCCGACCGAAGCCGAACTTGCCGCATATTACAGTGCCAACCCTGACACCTTCACCCAACCAGTTACGCGTCAGATTACCTACGTAAGCCTGACTCCAGCGATGATCGCCGATACGTTGGAGATTGCCGATGAACGAATCGCGGCCCTTTACGAGGCGCGCGAGTCAGAATTCAACACACCAGCCAAACGGTTCGTGGACCGTATCGTTCTGGGCACACAAGCCGAGGCCGAGGACGCACAGCGCGATCTTGACGCAGGTGCCATTACTTTCGAGTTACTGGCAGATTCACGCGGACTTGCACTGGCCGACATTGATTTAGGCGACGTAACAGCACGCGACGTTGGTTTCGCTGCCGCTGCGGTCTTATTTGCCTCGGAAGAGCCGGGCATTTACGGGCCTGTAGAAACAAACATCGGACCTGCATTGTTCCGTGTAAACGCAGCGATCGCTGAACTGAATATTCCGTTAGACGAAGTCCGCGATGATTTACGT
>JAPYON010000155.1 GCA_029938175.1 Paracoccaceae bacterium
TCTTTCGCATGCTTCCCATGGTAACACCTTTTTGGTGTTATCTGGGTCAGCCCCAAGTATTATCCATAATCTCCTGAAATGGCATAAAATGGTTGCCAGATTCCCTAATAAACAAATTAGCCATCTAACGGAGCATGCATACGATATTCCTTTTAATAAGACCCGTCTTTTGATTTTGTATCCCAAAATTTTTAATGTTATTTCGGTTAATGTGATTGCTAAATCTCTTTAAAAAAAGACCCGAGAACAGCTTTTTAGTCTGATATTGAACCTTGAAAATATGGTTGAAGGTGATTTCAAGTTCGAGACAGGCACCCTCATGGTTATCTGTGTAGTGAGCCCACATTGCAGGCGAACGCCGCGTTTTACTTAGGCAAATCAGGCCCTGTTTCTGTGCAAACTAGTCAATTCCTTGTTTATGACTTTTTCGGAAGTTTGGATCGGATGTGTTAAATGCCGCTTGTTCAAACGGGTTGTGAGAGTGCCAAATCTTCTGTGCCGCGATAACTTTACCTTTCTATCTTGGAGAATGTTACGAAGGAATTCATTGCCGTGTGATAATAGAATTTCATTCATGTACACCCAAATCAACACTCCCAAGGAGGAAGGTTTCCTGTCAAAATCAAAACATAAGTACCTTTGGCTTTCAGGTCTAGGCTGTACATTCGTACGGCAGATTCATCCTGATAAAAGAGACCCTTGATGTTCTATATGACAATTTGCGGCAGCGGCCTTACAGCCTAAAGTGCTGATTACGTAACACCCCACCTCAAAACCTTAACGGAAACCGTACATACGCATTATGCACATGTAAAACCGTCAAAAAGTTAACACGAAAAACTTCGAAAAACCGTGTTTCGTTAACTTCCCGTTAACTATTCAACAAACCGAACCGCGCCAATATGGTCCAGGTTCCGGTTCCGTTGCGCGTAATCAATGCCATAGCCAACCACGAACTTGTCCGGTATTTCAAACCCGATCCAATCCGCCGCAATATCCACTTCACGCCGAGATGGCTTATCCAGCAACGCACAGATTTTTAATCGCTTCGGGTTGCGGCTTTTAAGCAGTTTAACCACATGGTTTAGTGTGTGACCCGTATCGACAATATCCTCGACCAGCAGAACGTCCCGCCCTTCGATCTCGCCGCGAATATCCTTTAAAATACGAACTTCTCGGCTTCTTTCGGTCGAGTTTCCGTAGGAGGACGTCTCCATGAAATCAATCTCGACGGGTAGATCGAGCTCGCGTGCCAAATCGGCGATGAAAACGAACGACCCGCGCAGCAGTCCAATGACTATCAGTTTGTTTGTGTCTTGAAAACACGTCGAAATCTCCTTGGCCAAATCCTCTACCCGAGCGGCGATGGATTTCGCGGAAATCATTTCGTCAATTACATAGTTTGAATGGTCCATACCCTTGCCTTTTTGATTCGTGGTATCTTATTACAGTTAACGTCAAAAGCCCCGCGAGAATCCATCCCGTGGCGCATGGAATAACAGAGGTACATATAGCCCACATGCCTACGCACGCCGAAAAACGTATTATGTCCCATGGCGCTGAACAGATGTACGATCTGATCGCGGATGTGTCTGCCTATCCGAATTTTTTACCGTGGTGCACAGCCGCAAGGATTAACAGCACCAAACCGACCGAAGATGGCACGGGCACGGTCATCGATGCCGATCTGGTTGTTTCGTTCAAACTGTTTCGCGAGAAATTCGCCAGCCGGGTGATCCTGAACCCTCAGGCGAGCCATATTGACGTGGAATACCTCGACGGGCCGTTTCGATACCTCAATAATCACTGGCAATTTAATGATTTGGAAGACGGAACCTGCGAAGTAGATTTCTTTGTCGATTTCGAATTCAAGTCCAGAGTTTTGCAAGCTGTCATCGGATTGGTCTTTAACGAAGCCATGCAACGTATCGTGCGCGCCTTTGAAAAGCGCGCACAAGATTTATACGGTTAACATTTATTAAGACGTCATATCGTAGGCCCGCTCGCCGTGCGAGGCGAGGTCCAGGCCTGTGAACTCGTCCTCTTCACTGACGCGGATAGGGAAGATCAGGCCGGTCACTTTGACGATGATAATCGACATTACGACGGTGAATACGCCCACAATTGCCAAGGCACCCAGTTGAGCACCCCACGCGCCTGCTCCAAAAACCGCGATCATGATTATTCCGAATATTCCACCAACGCCGTGAACCGCGAACACATCTAACGTGTCGTCGATCTTTAAGAAGCCCTTGACGAAACGGCAGGCTTCTTGTGTCAGGATGCCGGCGATGCCGCCGATGATCACGGCCTCTATTGGCCCGACGAAGCCAGAGGCGGGCGTGATCGAAGCTAGTCCCGCTATCGTGCCTGTGACGAGCCCTACCAACGAGGATTTACCGTATTTGAACCGCTCCCAAGCTACCCAGCTAAGGGATGCCGTTGCTGCCGATATATGTGTAACCACCATCGCCATCGCCGCCCCGCCATCTGCAACCAGTTGCGAGCCAGCGTTAAAGCCGAACCAACCGACCCACAACATAGACGCGCCCAGCATCACGAAACCTGGATTATGGGGCGGTTTTGATTTGTCTTTGCGATGGCCTAAGAAATACGCCACAACCAGCGCCGCGAGACCAGCAGTTTCATGCACAACAATACCACCGGCGAAATCTTTCACGCCGTCGTCACCGAAAATACCGCCATCTGCAAGGAACCCACCGCCCCAGATCCAATGGGTGACGGGTGCGTAAACAAACAACATCCATAGGCCCGAAAATGTAAGCAT
>JAPYON010000156.1 GCA_029938175.1 Paracoccaceae bacterium
CCTGTTCAAAATCGCCGCTCCCGAAAACACCGTGGACTCGCGACTGGTTACTGCATCAAAATTCACTTTGGGATCATAAGCCGGAATACCCAATTCAAGGTTTTTCACGGTCAACAGCCCCATGGATACCAATAAGTTCAAGCCCGCAACATATTCATCTCGCTGTGCCGATGCCAGATTCGAGCGCGCCGCCAGCAAATCCTGCTCAGCATCCAGCAAATCAAGCATGGTGCGCGATCCAAGGCGAGCCTCTTCCTTGATGGAATCAAGCGCGATTCGCGAGACTTCTATCTGTAAACTCGCAACAACGATCGAGGCTTCGGCCACGCGAATATTCGCCCAGGAAGACGCCGTCGCTTGCCTGATTTGGCGCATCGCATTCTGCGTGATTGCCTTACGGCTTTCCAATATTTGCCCAGCCGAGCGGATCGTGCTGGACAGCACCCCCCCGTTGTAAATAAGTATTTGTCCGCTTAGCGATATAGTTGCCTTACTGTTTTCTATAGTCCGGCTTGAACCAGAAGTCTTCGAATATTCCAGCGAGCCGCCAAGAGTCACTGTCCCTGAACTTGCCGCGCGCGCACGTGCAACATCAAAGCCGGCTGCTTTTTCGGCAAAACGTGCGGCAAGAATACTCGGATGTTCACGCATCGCGATAGATTCCGCAGCGGCCGGCGATTCTGGCAGCTTAGGCAGCGGCGGAACCGCTTGCAGGTTAACCGGATCAGCACCAACCACCGCGCGATAAACCTCTTTCGACACTGCAAGCCGCCCAACACTCGCCGCAAGGCTGGTCCTGGTCACCGCCAAACGGGCTTGCATCAAGGCAACATCCGTTTGCGTTACAGCCCCGATCGAAAAGCGGTCCTGCATTGCCTGAACTTGCTGTTCAACAACCGCGACATCGTTTTGTGCCAAAGCAACAAACTTTTCGTCGCGTCGAACATCCAGATAGGCCGTTGCCGCATTCAAAAGCACCGACTGATCACTGACCTTCAGGTTTTCCCGAGAAGAAAAAACCATGTAGGCAGCGGCGTTCACAGCATCCTCGGTCCGTCCGGCATCAAAAACAACTAAACGGGAATCTAACGACGCGCGAAGAGTATTAGTCGGACTGTCCAGCGCATCCAGATCAGTGAGAGAGACTGCCGTCCCCGATAGTGATACCGAAGCTCTCTTGCCTGACCCAGCCTGCACCACCTTTTCATCCTGCGCACGCAGACTCGCGCGACTGGTTTCAAGCGATGGGTTGGTTTCATACGCAAGTACCAGCGCCTCGCGAAGGGTAACAGCGGACGCCGCAACAGGAATCGAGGAGATGCCAGCAGTCATCGAAACCATTATAAATTTCGCTAATCCGCGCCGCATCACATATCCATTTCGTTTAAAATATAATCTCAAGCGTTAAAATTTGCTTAACGCTTGATCTATTAAAAGGAAAAAACCTGTTCCGCTTCAAATCCGGCCAAAATCGGTGCGGTTGCATCAAAAGCGGTATCCCAGCTTACTCCTGCGTCGGTACGAACACCGATACGGCATTGGCCACCCGGGCCATCCACAAAAATAGCAGCAATACGCCCCCCGACTTTCAACTGGGCCAGCAGAGAATCAGGCAGAACCTGCACGCCACCCTCGATCACGATCACATCATATGGACCGTGCTGCGCGGCACCATCGATCAGTGGCCCAACGTGGATCACAGCGTTATCTGCCGCTTGCTCGCCAAGCGTCGTTTCAGCAATGGTTGCCTGCTCGGTATTTTCCTCGACTGCGATGACGGCCTCTGCCAAACGCGAGATAACAGCCGCCGAATAACCAAGAGCTACGCCGATATCCAGAACCAGATCATCAGGTTTAATATTAAGCGTTTCCAGCATCTTGGCCAAGATACGAGGAGCAAGAATCACCCGTCCGTTATCCAGATCAATATGCTGCCCGACATACGCCACAGGACGTTTTTTCAGCGGCACATACACCTCACGCGGGACATGCAGCATTGCTTCGATGATGGGATACAGCGTCACATCCGAGGGGCGAACTTGCCCGTCAACCATTGCGACACGGGCGGCTTGGTAATCAATCATTAGACTGGCCTTTTAAGCTTGGTGAATAGCCATCTTTTGACACATTAAATCGAACGGAGCAACTTGATCTGACAATTTACGTTTGTTGCTTGCACGCCTCATTCTTGATTGCTATAGCATCCCTGAACCACGATCAGGCGAGTTGGCGGAGTGGTTACGCAGCGGATTGCAAATTCGTCCACACCGGTTCGATTCCGGTACTCGCCTCCACCATCCCCCTATATTATCCGTCGGAAACGCCAGCTTCGGCGAATGTTGCCATGCCCGAGTGACAAGCGATTGCGCCCTGCAGTACTCCAATCGCCAACGCGGCTCCGGAGCCTTCGCCCAAACGTAAGCCCAGCGACAATAATGGTTCTTTGTCCAGTTGGGCCAACAATCTCTTATGTGCCTGCTCGGCTGAAACGTGTCCCGCCACGCAGTGATCCAATGCACCATTGGATGTGGCCTCCAATACAGACGCTGCCGCTGTGCAGATGAAGCCGTCAAGGATCACAGGAATACTTTCGACCCGCGCGCGTGCAATCGCACCAACAATCGCCGCCAGCTCTCGCCCGCCGAGGCACCGCAATGTTTCCAATGCCGAGCCGCCCTTGTGCAACGCAACCCCGCGATCAACTACATTTGCCTTACGGGCCAATCCTTCGTCGTC
>JAPYON010000034.1 GCA_029938175.1 Paracoccaceae bacterium
CTTTATCGCACCAGACAACGGCGGCAGCGACGTGTTTGTACACATTTCTGCAGTCGAGCAGGCTGGTCTTTCCGGTTTGGAAGACAACCAGAAAGTCACTTACGAATTAGAAGCTGGCCGCAATGGTAAAGAATCTGCGACTGCTCTTGCACTAGCATAAGCTGATTTTGACAGGAATTCCTGTCACCCAATAATATTGAAGTGGCGGTTTGAATCATGTTCAGGCCGCCATTTTTTATGCACACTCATGCAAAGTATGCCTAGAAACATAGGTTAACAGCACCACCAAATCGTCGAAATATTTGGGGTGTCTGGGATAAAGGGCAGCCTTATCATTGATGAGCTTGCGCTGGAGTGCTCGATGGCGGAGATTGTAGGCTAATACTAAAGGAAAATGCGTCATGATTATCTATGGACTGAACACCTGTGCAATTTGCCAAAAAGCCCGCAAGGCACTGGAGGAAGCGGGCAAGGATGCAATTTTCCGCGATGTCCGGGACCAGTCTCTGAACGAAGCTGAATTAGCTGAATTGATCGCGGAGTTTGGGGATCGGTTGGTGGATCGAACGACGAATGATTGGCGGGGGCTGACCGACTGGCTGAAGCATTCAGAGGCGGAGGCGCAACTTGCCGCCAACCCCAAACTGATGGCGCGCCCCGTGATCCGGGATGGGGATGTATATTATCTCGGCTGGGATGAAGCCGTGCAGGAAGCTTTGCTTTCGCAGTGATGTATCGCATCCAGCTTCTGCACTGGCAACGCGCCACCGCTAGTTTGTCCTAACTCGTCCGGCGAGGGGAAAAATGAGATAAGAACAGTTGTAATACGGCGAGGGGCCGCTACTACTCACTCTTTGCGTGACACTTTTGCCAGTCGTTTAGCTGATGAAGGCGTAACTTTACATGAAATCGCAAAGCTTTTGGGACACTCTTCGACCTCAATGACTAAAAAATATGCTCATCTCGAAAATGGCTCTGTCGTTGATAGGGCTGGGCTTCTTCTCCAAAGGCGACACGCACTATAGCACACACTATGGAGTTTCTATACTTATGAAGACATAAATAAAGAGAGGTAATTCGTTGTAACTATTAGAGAATTTTGGCTCCGGCGGTAGGGGTCGAACCTACGACAAATTGATTAACAGTCAACTGCTCTACCGCTGAGCTACGCCGGAACAAGGCACACTTGCGTGTCGATGAAGGCCGTATATCAAAGCGGATTAGGGGCGGCAAGAGGAATAATAAGTCAAAATATGCTTTTCACCGGATATTCAATTATTGCCGTTGTGCCGTGTCAGAATAACGTTTTACAAGGCTGGCAGCTTGTGTATTTTTAATGCCAATAGGAGGCGATTGTGCATATCACTACACTCAACGATATAAAGGTTCACTACAACGTTCAGGGACCACAGAACGGTTTTCCAGTAGTGTTTGCAAACTCGCTAGGAACGGATTTTCGCGTATGGGATGCGTTGCTGCCATACTTACCAGACGGCCTGCGGGTCATCCGCTATGACAAGCGTGGACATGGGCTGACGGACGCGCCTGACGGACCTTACTTTATGGGTGATCTGGTGCAGGATGCAGCTGCGTTGATGGACTATTTGGGTGTGAAGAGTGCGCTGTTTATCGGGCTATCTATCGGCGGCATGATCGCTCAAGGCCTCGCAGCTGAACGCCCTGATCTGGTGTGTGCGATGGTCCTTACTGATACAGCCGCAAAGATTGGCAATGAGCAAATTTGGGCCGAGCGGGTCGACGCAGTGCGCGAAGGCGGCATTGCTTCGCTCGAAGAATCAATTCTGCAGCGCTGGTTCTCGAAAGGTTTCCATGCCGATCGCCAAAATCAGCTTGCTGGATGGCGGAACATGCTTTGCCGCACTCCGATCGAAGGCTACATTGGCTGCTCGCAAGCTATCGCCGAGACGGACCTTTACACAAGCACTGCGCGTTTGACGTTGCCTACGTTGGCAATTGTTGGGTCCGAGGATGGCTCGACCCCGCCGGACATGGTGCGCGAAACTGCCGATCTGATCGCGGGCAGCCAGTTTAACGTCATCCGCAAAGCCGGGCATCTGCCTTGTGTCGAGCAGCCTGCCGAAACAGGGGCACTGATTTCTGCGTTTATGAAAGACAATAATCTTGGTTAACGCGCCGCGCTATATCTTCATTCACGGTTCGTGCCATGGCGCGTGGTGCTGGCGGGACGTGTTGCCGAAACTGGACAATGCCGTAGCCATCGATCTACCCAGCCACGGGGCGGATCTGACACCTGTCGCCGATGTTACACTTGATAGGTATGTTGATGCTATTGTTCTAGAGATTAATAAACACCAAAAACCCGTTGTATTAGTAGGGCATTCCGCTGCAGGAGTGGCTATAGCGTCCGTCGCTGAACGTATCCCCGATCGTATTGCGCGCCTCGTTTACCTATGCGCATATGCGCCTAAAAACGGCGAAGCTTTACACCAGATACGCAAACGGGCAAAGCGCCAGTTGGTATTACCTGCGATCATCAAATCTGAAGATGGTCTAAGTTATACCATTAACCCCAAGCTGGGTGCCGGCGTGTTTTACCACGACTGCCCACCCGAAGCGGTCGCATTCGCGCTGGAAAATCTGGGTGCCCAACCGACGCTGCCGCAGCAGACTCCGGTTACGTTGAGTGCTAAATATGATTCCGTTCCGCGCAGCTATATTCTGGGCAAGGACGACCACGCGGTTCCGCCCGAAGAGCAAGAACGCATGGTTGCAGATTGGCCCGCTGTTGATGTTTACCGAATGCAATGTGGGCATTCACCCTTTTTCAGCCACCCCAAAAAACTTGTGCAAATTCTATCCGAGATAACAGGAGGATAACATGCCCAACCCCTGCATTATCTGCGTTGCAATTACTGGATCGATCCCGAAAAAAGCTAATAGCCCGGCGGTGCCAATCACAATTTCCGAACAAATAGAAAGCACCCATGCAGCTTTTGAATCTGGCGCGTCGATCGCCCATTGCCATGTGCTAAACGACGATGAATCTCCATCTTCAAACCCCGAAAGATTTGCGCGCTTACAAGAAGAAATCTCCAAGAACTGCCCCGGAATGATAATGCAAATGTCCACTGGTGGCCGCTCGGATGCCGGAGCCGAGAGAGGTGCGATGCTTTCGTTGTCACCAGACATGGCGTTGCTTTCCGCCGGTTCAAGCAATTTCCCCACGCGCGTATATGAAAACCCACTGGAACTGATCGACTGTCTGGCGGATGAAATGCAGAAATATAACATTAAATTAGAGATGGAAGTCTTGATTTAAATTATATACTTCAAATCTTTACTACAAGACGTAATGGTCAAATTTCCGGCAGGCTTTATGTGCAGTTTGTTATGGGGGTGAAAAACGCAATGCCCGTGGATAAGCAGGGTTTCGATTTTTATGTTAGTATCGCCAAGCGGTTGGTTCCTGACGTACAATGGTGTGCGGCAGGTATCGGGCCCGGGCAGATAATCGTTAATGAATGGGCTGTTGCAGCTGGCGGGCACACACGGACGGAGCTGGAAGATAACATGCGGCTGGATCGCGATACACTGGCCCCATCTAACGCCGCATTAGTGGAAAGGGCCGCCGATTTGTGTGAAAAGTATGACCGCCCAGTCGCGACTTGGCAGCAGGCGCGCGAGATTCTCGAAATTCCGTTAAAGCAAGGTCAACCGTGACATTCTCACCCTTCGATAGCCCGATATACGGCGCTCTTTACGGCGATAAAGAGGTCGGGGCCCTGTTCACCGACAGCGCCGAAGTCCGAGCGTTATTGTTGGTCGAAGGCGTCTTGGCCAAAGCTCAAGGTGACTTGGGCCTGATCCCGTTGGACTCGGCCCTTTATATCCATTGCGCCTCGATGGAATGTCAGGTCGACCCCGCTGGGCTGGCAATAGGGATGGCCACCGATGGCAACCCCGTTCCGGCACTAGTCGCGGCCTTTGCCAAGGCGATGGAAGCGCCTGAACATGCAAAATACATCCATTTCGAAGTGGATGCCCAAGACGTCATAGACACCGCCTTAAGCCTTCGTCTACGGCAATACATTCGTTTAATCGAAGCACAGATCGCGGCGTTGAGCTCAGAAAACCTACAACTATCCAGCCAAATGCTGACCGCGATTAAACCGGATCTGTTGGTTGCCCGCACAGCCACGGGTAAGGTTTCGTCGGCTTTAGCAATCGGGTTGAAACTGGGGATTGTGACGCCAGCGACACCAAATGCCCGGCATGCCGTGGCAAAACTTACTTTCGCTTTGGCGGCTATAACAACAGCGCTAGCGGAATCGGGGCAGGGTGCGGCCCCCACAGTGGTCGCGACGATGGCGCAATACAATGCGCGCCAATCCAACTTGTTGCAGCAAGCCTTGCTGGAAAAGACAGGCGTCGGGTTAGCTCTGGAACGCATGACGCTTGCCCAGGTATGTATCGCCACAGCTGTCGCACTGCGACACGCTCAGCCCTAGGATCGTTGGAACCGTGCATCCGCCCGAAACGCCCCTTCGGGTGTAACCAGCCCACGTTCAAACAAGTCGATCAGATGCGCCAATATATTGCGCGAGGCTGCCCCGTGCAGAATCGGGCTCACATCCGCATACATATCCGCCGTCAGCTCGGCTACTGTTTGCGGGGCAGTATGCAACCGCGCCATTATTTGATCCTCGCGACCCAGACGGTGCGCTAGCAAAAAGTCCAACATATTATGTGCTTCGGGCAATACCGCGCCGTGACCCGCGTAATACGTATGCTCGGCACGGCTTTGCAGCCGTTTCAAGCTTGCCCTAAATGCCGTAAGGTCCCCGTCCGGCGGTGAAACCAATGTCGAGGCCCAACCCATCACATGGTCACCGGAAAATAGGCTATCATTGCCCTGCCATGCAAAACAAAGGTGGTTCGACAGGTGTCCCGGGGTGTGAACTGCCTCTAGCGCCCAGCCATCCCCGTCGATTATGTCCCCGTCAGCGACTAGAATATCTGGGGCAAAATGCGGGTCGATCCCCTCGGCCCCGCCAAGGTTCCCGTCTGTCGCCAACGTGTTCATCAAATCTGATCGTGCCGCATCCGCAGGACCAAATCCGTATATAGGGGCACCTGTCTTTGCCGCCAACTGCGTCGCCAATGGCGAGTGGTCCACATGAGAATGCGTTACCACGATATGGCTGACTCGTTGCCCTAATACCGCCGCTTCGATTGCTGCCAGATGTGCGGAGTCGTCAGGGCCGGGGTCAATAACAGCCACCTCTTCTTCGCCCAGTAAATACGTCTGGGTTCCGGTGAAAGTCATTGGGCTGGCATTGCCACATGTCAGCACTCGCAAGCCCTCGGATAGCGTCAGTGTAACGCCGATATCGGGGGTATGATCAGTTTGAAAAGGTGGTTTCAACGGCTTCTCCCTTGCCAGTCAACGCCGATGTGCGTAACCCTGTTTAGGATATGAACTTCCAGTGGCTCAAGTCTTATATGCCACGCAGCCTCTTCGGACGCTCGTTGCTAATGATATTAATCCCCGTCGTTGTCCTGCAACTGGTGGTCGGGATCGTGTTTGTGCAGCGCCATTTTACACAAGTTACCAATCAAATGACTACATCTGTCGCGTTAGAGCTCAGCTACGCTGCCGATCTGGTCGATGAAATGGACAGCGTAGAAGAGGCCCGCGCCATCCTTTATTCTTTGGAACGCAAATTCGCGATTAAATTTGCGCTGCATCTGGATCAAGCTGTAGTTCCGTCCGTAAAATTCCACTTTTATGATGTTTCAGGTTGGGCCGTGATCGATACTTTGCAAAACAGAATCACGCGGGACATTTCCATTAATCTGGTTGATCAAAGCTGGTCCGTAAATGTTAGGATACAGACCAGCCGTGGCGTGTTGGATGCGACGATCCCTCGCGGGCGGGTCCGTGCCACAAATCCGCACCAGATGTTGGTGCTGATGGTTCTGACGGCAATCATTATGAGCGTAATTTCAGCCCTGTTTTTGCGCAATCAGATTAAGCCGATCCGTAAACTCGCAGAAGCGTCCGAGGCATTCGGAAAAGGGCAAGCCGAGGAGTTCCATCCGAGCGGCGCGACCGAGGTACGACGTGCCGGCCACTCGTTTCTGGCAATGCGTACCCGTCTTGAACGGCAGATAGAGCAGCGAACGCAGATGTTATCTTCGGTCAGCCATGATCTTCGCACCCCATTGACCCGCATGAAGCTGTCACTTGCAATGATGGACGAAACTGACGATACGCAAGACATGCAGCATGACGTTGCGGATATGGAAAAAATGCTCGACGCATTTCTTTCTTTTGCCCGTGGCGATGCACTTGAGAAAGCCAAAACGGTAAACGCTGAAAAGATATTGACCAGGGTTGTGGCGGATTGCCGGCGTTCAGGACGTGAGATTACATACCAGTTCGAAAACCGCAGCTCGAAAACGCTTATGGTTAAAATGCGGAAAGGGGCCATTGCGCGGGCCATTACCAATTTATTAATGAACGCTCTTACCTATGGCGAAAAAGTTTCTCTGTCGGCTTCACTGTCCAATAAGCATTTGAAACTGGTTGTCGAGGACAATGGCACAGGCATTCCTGAAGTCGAACGTGAAAATGTTCTTCGCCCGTTTGTGCGTCTCGACCAGTCACGCAATCAGGGCGAATGTGGTGGCGTGGGCCTTGGCTTGACAATTGTTTCCGGTATAGCTCGCAGTCACGGCGGTACGGTTCGGTTATCCGAGAGCGAAAGGTTCGGCGGTCTTAAAGTAACGTTAACTATTCCTCGTTAACGATTTGCAAACCTTTGCCGGCGAAAATCGGCACAAAGGCCCCCAATCGCAATGCTTGTGCTGGGTTTGAGGCGTTCCCGTCCAGCGCACGTCTCTTCACACCCTGCAAAATTGCCGCCATGCGAAAAAAGCTGAAAGCCACGTAGAAACCCATGTCCGGAGCGTCTGATAGACCCGCGCGCTTGGCGTAAAGTTCAATATATTCACGATTCTCTGGAATGCCGAGCGCATCGCGATCCACTCCGTCCAAGCCGCGCCCTTCCAGCCCGATAGGCATCGCCCACTGCATCAACTGCGCGCCAAGATCAGCTAACGGGTGCCCAAGCGTAGAAAGCTCCCAATCAATAATGCCAATTAGATCAGCACCTTGTGCGGCAAACATAAGGTTATCTATGCGCCAGTCTCCATGCACTAAACTGGTGGTTTCATCGTCCGGTGTGTTGCCGTCAAGCCAAGTAATTAGATCGTTCATTGCAGGGATGGTTTCTGTTTCACTTGCGCGGTACTGGCCAGACCACCGCGAAATTTGCCGTGCAAAATAATTTCCTGGTTTTCCGAAATCTGCCAATCCAACTGCCTGAATATCTACAGAATGCAGCGCAGCCAGTCCGGCGTTTATTGCATTGTACATCCCGCGCCTAGTTTCGGGAGTTACATCCGGCACACGCGGGTCCATGAAATTTCGACCATCAATAAACTCCATCACAAAAAATGTACTGCCGATAACGTCTTGGTCTTCGCATAAAAAATGCATTTTCGGGACGGGAATGTCGGTATCTGCCAAAGCTGCCATAACGCGAAACTCGCGGTCAACGGCATGGGCGGACTTCAGCAATTTGCCCGAAGGTTTTCGCCGCAGCACTACCTTGCCCGTAGAATGAGTAAGGATGAACGTTGGGTTTGACTGCCCCGTCGCCGTTTTTTTCGCCGTTAACGAACCACTGAATCCTTCGATCCGGCCCGACATGTATTTGGCGACGGTTTCAAGATTCATCTCTTCGCCCATACTATACCTTCTCGTTGGTGTATTTTCGCAACTCGACCCGCGCAACCTGTCGGCGGTGAACGGCATCGGGCCCGTCGGCCAGACGCAATGTTCGCACATGGGCCCAGCTTGCAGCAAGGCCGGTATCCTGACTGATCCCCTGTGCGCCGTGCATCTGTACAGCCTCGTCAATCACCTTCAGTGCAAGGCGAGGGGCTGCGACTTTGATCTGGCTTATCCACGGCGCAGCTGCCCTTGCATCGCCCTGATCCATCATCCACGCAGCCTTCAGGCATAGCAGGCGGACTTGTTCGATCTCCATGCGACACTCGGCAATGATGTCATAATTCGCGCCAAGTTGCGCTAATTTTTTACCAAAAGCCTCCCGTTCAAGAGAGCGTTTGCACATCATTTCCAACGCCGCCTCCGCATGTCCGATGGCACGCATGCAGTGGTGAATACGCCCGGGCCCAAGCCGTCCTTGCGAGATTTCAAACCCGCGCCCTTCGCCCAGTAACAAATCGCTGATCGGAATTCGAACGTCCGTAAACCGAATATGCATGTGCCCGTGCGGGGCGTCGTCGTGGCCGTAAACCTCCATCGGGCGCAGGACTTCGACGCCCCCGCTGTTTGCCGGCACCAAAACCATCGAGTGTCGCTGGTGTTTCGCGTCGGCATCCGTTCCGGTTTTGACCATTACGATGTAAATTGCACAGCGTGGATCTCCAGCGCCCGAGGCCCACCACTTCTCGCCGTTAAGGATATATTCATCCCCGTCGCGCACACACGGCATAGCCATATTGGTCGCGTCCGAGGATGCAACATCCGGTTCCGTCATCAAATAGGCTGACCTAATTTCTCCGGCCAGCAACGGCTTTAGCCATCGCGTACGGTGATCATCGGTTCCATACCGCTCCAACACTTCCATGTTACCCGTATCGGGGGCCGAGCAGTTGAAAACCTCTGCTCCAAGCCGCGTCTTGCCCATTTCCTCGGCCAGATAGGCATATTCGACAGTCGTCAAGCCATAACCGCGTTTACTGTCTGTTAACCAAAAATTCCACAGTCGCTGCGCCTTGGCATCCGCCTTTAACCCTTCGAGGATTTCGGTCATGCGGGCTGTGTATTCGAACCTGTTGCCGGTTTTACCAACCTCGGCGTGGAACTCTTCGTCAAGAGGAGCGATCTTGTCGGTCACCATTTTCTTAACCTGTTCGATTAAGGGGCGAACCTTATCGCTGATACCCAGATCCATCGTAATCTCCTGTGAATGTTCTTTAACAGTTTGGACAATTAATGGCGAAAACTGCAAGTCCAATTTCGCTTATTACGCTGCTGAACACCAAATTTACTCTAGTAATCCAGATCGGTTGTGCTCGTGACCTTGAAAGCCTTGTGTGAATTCAACGCACCAAGATGACCGTTAAAAACTACTTTGGGACCATTCGCAGTTTGCCCCTCGACCACCAACGCGCCCAGAGACCCGTCGATCAGTTCCAGCATGTCGCCCCTTTTCATCGCTAGGATGCGCCCAATTGAAAGGTTCATTCGCTGCACTACCGTATCCGATTCAATCGGGGCTTCGGTCGCGACTTTTAACATGAATTGCAGCCAGATTTCTTGCGCGGATTGAACCGAATTATGGGTTTCCAAAGCCGTGATTTTTTGGATGCAGCTAAAGGGGATGGCCAGTTAGAACAGTACAAATTTGTACCCTTTATGTCGTCAATATGTACCCGCAACAACGCGTAATATCTCTCAGCCAACAGGAACTCCAGCTGCGCTTTCTCTAACTCGTACCCTTGTATCAAAATACCGTTATTTTTCGACAATATCGGTCCTAACGCCTGCGTTGGGATTTTGTTAATGATCAGATCAAAAGTTGCCGCATCGGTTTTTGTTACGGTGCGCTCGGCATCATCTCTGGTGGTTCCGCCAACCAGATTTTTTATGGCGATGTCGATAAAACTTGCATCAAATCCGCACAGTTCCACGTCATCATCAAACTTGACAATACCAAATATGATAGAGGTCATTGCCAGAATCGTGCTGGATTGAGAACGGCTTGTCCTTTCGGAAACTTTTTCCAACACTTCGACCTGCCGCGCCTCCGCCGCCCTGACTTTCCGCCTTAGAATGTTTTCGTTAGATCCAGACAAAGCAAAACCGCCTTTTCGAATGAAGTAAGGCGGTATTGTCAGGGAATGATTAAGAAAGGGTTAACTTTTACCTTCATCATTGATGACTTCTACAAAAGCCCCATCGCCAACGAACTGGAAAAAATAAAGTATTTCCTCACCCGATCCATCTTCCTGTAGATTGCAAAGTATATTGAAGGCCCGCGGCTCTTCGCGCATATCGACATCGGCAATATAGGCGCACTCGAACCCCTGAAGATGCAGGAATAACTTCAAGGCACTGCGTAATTGCTCTTCTGTGTAGGCAGCAACACCCGAGGCGCTGGATGCAATCATGGCAATGATTAAAAGCAGACGGGTGATTTTCATCGTGAACTCCATAACAAACAAATGTTGTCGCCTGTATACTGTTTGGGGCCGCGATTTGGAAACTAATTACGTCTGCCTACGTATTTTGGGCCGTTTCCCGCTTAACGGTGCGCCAATTTAACCACACTCTAGGCTATTGCAGGGCGGGGTGCAGGTTCCATATAAGATGGCAACGTAATGTTTATAGGTGAAAAATGAAATTTCTCGATAAAATCCCGTTCCGCACGATCATCATCTTGACAATCTTTCTTGGCTTGGTGCCGTTCCGGCCCGAGCCGCATCTGTATCAAAAGCTGAACATGTTGGTTTCTGGCGAGCTGGTCAACGCTGTTGATGTATTCGATCTTCTGTTCCACATCGCTCCGGCGGTGGTGCTGCTGGCCAAGATATATCGGCATAAAACCGGTGCGGATCAGGTCGAAAAGTAATGTATAAAAACAACTACCTCGCGGCGCGGCTACGGTCTGCTGCGATTGGCCGCGAGGTGGATGTTTTTGTTACGGGTGGGGCTGACCGGACATTTGGACAGTTCTTCGCGAATGCCGAAAAATACGCGGCCTTGCTTACTGATCTGGGCGTGCAAGATGGCGACCGTGTTGCGGTTCAGGTCAACAAATCCGTTGAAGCGTTGGAGCTGTACTTGGGTACGGTACTGGCAGGCGCAGTTTTCCTGCCGCTTAATCCGGATTATAGGCCCGCTGAGATCATGTATTTTCTTAACGATGCAACGCCGCATGTTTTTGTTTCTGATCCATCACGAGTAGATAAAATGCACAACGCGGTGCAGGTCGCCGGTGTTAAACATACTTTAACTCTCGATGCGTATGGTCAAGGGTCGCTGGCGGATGGTGCGAACCAACAATCAACGGGGTTTGTGCCTGTGTCGCGATCATCCGGAGATCTGGCGGCGATCCTCTACACTTCGGGGACTACAGGGCACTCCAAGGGGGCGATGCTAACTCATAAGGCCTTGGCCTCGAATTCGGCAATATTGGTGGATTATTGGGGGTTCACGAAGGACGATGTCCTGATCCATGCCTTGCCGATATTCCATACGCACGGGCTGTTTGTGGCCACGAACGTGGTCCTGATGGCGGGGGCGTCGATGGTGTTCCTGCCAAAGTTCGATGTGGACGGAATTATTGCTGCGATGCCTGACGCGACAACGATGATGGGTGTTCCGACGTTCTATATACGCCTGCTGGAAGACCCACGGCTGACGTCAGAACTTACAAAGCGTATGCGGCTGCTCATCTCGGGATCGGCACCACTGCTGGCTGAGACGCACGAGCGTTGGACGGACCGCACAGGACATAAGATTCTGGAACGATATGGGATGACCGAGACGAATATGAACACCTCGAACCCTTATGAGGGGATGCGCAAGCCGGGGACCGTAGGGCTGCCGCTGCCGGGCGTCAATGTCAAGATTGTGGACGATAACGGAATGCCGCTTACTGAAGGTCAGATCGGCTCTATCGAGGTGCGCGGAGACAATGTTTTCGCAGGTTATTGGCAGATGCCTGAAAAAACAGCAGAAGAGCTGCGCCCAGATGGCTGGTTCGTGACAGGCGATCTTGGGGTGATGGACGCGGACGGCTATATCTCGATTGTCGGGCGGTCAAAGGATTTGATCATTTCGGGCGGCTTCAACGTCTACCCCAAAGAGGTAGAGGCGGCCATCGATGACGTTGCAGGCGTTCTGGAAAGCGCCGTAATCGGTATTCCGCACAGCGATTTCGGCGAAGCGGTCGTCGCGGTGGTGGTGGCGGCAACAGGGGGCATTTCACAGGATGACATAACTGACGAGACTGCAGGCAAGCTGGCGCGATTCAAGCGTCCTAAACGGGTGCTGATTGTCGATTCCCTGCCGCGCAATACGATGGGTAAAATTCAGAAAAAAGCCCTGCGCGAGGAATACGCAGACCTGTTCATCTAGCCGTTAGCGCCACCGATTATGCAGCCAATACCATTGCCCGGGGTTCTTGCGCACCTGTTTGGTTAAGCTGTCGTTAATCGCTTGCGACATCGTGTTGGCATCGCTGTGCGGGATGGGTTCCTCGAATACGATATCGACGTCCAGCGAATCCGCCCGCCGTGTTCCGTACACTGGCACCAGCGGCACGCCGTATTTCAACGCAATGCTTGCGGCTGCTGTCGATGTCTTCGCTGGCTGCCCCATGAAGTCCAACGGTTCACCGCCTTCAAACCTTTGATCTGGCAGGATCGCGACCATACTGCCGCCACGCACATGGCGCACCATGTCGGCCGTTCCACGACGGCCACTGGGGAAGGCGGGTTCGCCAGCGTGTCTAATCTGTGGCACGAAAATGCGGTCGAAGTAATGATTGTTGCTCGGGCGGTAGATTGCACCGACTTCGATTCCTTCAGATTTCAGGAAATGCCTTGCCGCGTCCCACTGGCCGAAATGCCCCGAGACTATGATAGCGCCCGTTCCCTCCACCGCTGCATCTCGCAAAACTTGCAAACCGGGACCGGATGCGTGGCGTAGCTGTGGATTTTTGCTGTAATCACCATTGTTCAGGATTTCGACGAACGAGCGGCCAAAATTATTGCCGACAGTTTTCGTTAGCGCACGCAGTTCGTCATCCGTCGTATCGGGAAAAATGTGGAGCAGATTGTTGTGAATCCGGCCGCGCGGCGAATTTAGTCTGGTGATAAGACCTCCGACCAAAACTCCGCCCGCTCGCACGCGGGTTTTAAACGGCACAAGCCCCAGTCCGCCCAGCAAGCATCGCACAAGTGCGTATTCGATGATGTATCGAAACTGTCTGGAGGTGCCTTTTGACATTTGTGCTGCTCGATCAGGTTAAAGATATACTCTCTGATCCGGCATAACGGTCGGCAGGGGTAAAAACAATTGAAATGAATGAATATAAAGGCGGAGCGCAATGTCCGCCTTTATAATCTAGTTAACCCTGCTTCAGTGGGTTAATCATCATCACCATCTGGCGACCTTCCATTTTGGGCATCATATCAATTTTGCCCATTTCGGTAATGTCATCGGCAACACGGTGCAACAGTTTACGACCCAAATCCAGATGCGCCATTTCGCGGCCGCGGAACCTTAACGTAATCTTAACTTTGTCACCGTTTTCGAGGAACTTGAACACATTACGCATCTTGACGTCATAGTCGTGCGTATCGGTGTTCGGACGGAATTTAACTTCCTTTACCTCGATGATTTTCTGTTTTTTACGCGCTTCGGAATCACGTTTCTGCTGTTCATATTTGAACTTGCCGAAATCCATGATCTTAACGACGGGCGGTTTTGCGTTCGGAGAAATTTCCACTAGGTCGAGTCCGACTTTTTCGGCCATTTCCATCCCTGTTGCAGGGGAAACAACGCCAACATTTTCGCCTTCGGCGCCAATCAGTCGGATTTCGGTGGATGTGATGCGTTCATTAACGCGGGGTCCGGTGTCGCGCTGCGGTGGCGCGTTATGTGGTCTACGGGCTATGGCCTTCGAGTCCTTTTGTCATTTTTACCTATCAATACGGGATTCCGCACCGATACAGGATATGTGTATAATAATGCACCGCTCGTCAATAGATTATGGCGAAAATACCGCGTTTTTACGGATGTGTGGCAACAGAAGTGCATAACGGCCACCGAAAAAGTGCCTAAATCGATTATATTCGATCAGAATGGCCACATTCTTAATCAATACTTAATTTAATAAAAGATTCTACGGTGTTCATAATAGAACCCACATTGGCACTCGATTCTTTCGGGTCCGTGTATTTAACAAGTGTCAGGCAGCATTATGGCTTTTGATATTAAAACAACTTTAGCAAGGATCAGTTTTTTAGTGATCGCCCTATTGGCTTATCCCATGATCTCAACAGCATAATAGGATAAGTTGGACTTTAACGCGTTCAATTTCGGAACTGACCTGTTGCAGAGGCCCCGATTGACTGGCGCGTATTGATTGCCGAATAAATGCTAGCCGGACGTAAGCCCGGCTAAACAGTTTATACGAACATCGTTAGCGGTTCTTCCAAATAACCTTTGATGGCTGTAAGGAATGTTGCACCCAGTGCGCCGTCGATCACGCGGTGGTCTACGGACAGGGTTACCGACATTACAGTTGCGATCTCCAGCTCGCCGTCAGCGTTCACGACGGGTTTCTTCGCGCCAGCCCCCACAGCCAAAATCGAGGCTTGTGGCGGATTAATCACCGCATCAAAGTTGTCGATCCCCATCATCCCGAGGTTTGAGATTGCGAAGCTACCGCCTTGATATTCATGCGGCATAAGTTTGCGATCCCGCGCGCGGCCCGCGAGGTCTTTCATTTCTGCCGACAGTGCTGACAGCGTCTTGAGATGACTGTCGCGCAACACGGGCGTGAATAATCCTCCCTCGATTGCCACAGCTACGGCCACGTCCGATGGTGCCATCTTCAAAATCCGGTCATCCGCCCAGACGGCATTACAATCGGGCACATCTTGCAGTGCAAGTGCCGAGGCTTTGATTATGAAATCGTTAACGGACAACTTGATGCCCTTCGACTCCAGCGATTTATTTAATTTCGTGCGGGACTCCAACAACGCATCCAGATGAATGTCGCGACGCAAGTAGAAATGCGGGACGGTCTGCTTTGCTTCGGTCAGGCGCGCCGCAATGATTTTGCGCATCCCGTCGAGTTTAACTTCTTCAAACTCGCGATCCGCATACATTTTCTTGACGGTCTCTGCATCGGCACTTTGCGCCATCGCAGGCGCCGCAATTGCCGCTTTGGGGGCAGCAGCCGGATTTGCAGTCGCATTCTCGACATCTGCCTTGACGATCCGTCCTTTAGGACCGGAACCCGCAATGCTGGATAGGTCCAAACCTTTGTCAGCCGCAATACGTCTGGCGAGGGGGGATACGAAAACGCGTTTGCCATTATTTACTGCTGCAGCAGGGACCGGAGTCGTTGGCGCTGCGACTAGCGCGTCAGCTTTTTCAACTACCGCCGCCGCCGGAGCAGCCGCCACAGGCGCATCGGAAATCGCCGACGCATCTTCACCATCTTCAAGCAGCACCGCGATCACAGCGTTAACCTTAACGCCTTGGGCGCCCTCGGCCACGACGATCTTGCCGATCACTCCTTCGTCTACGGCCTCAAACGCCACCGTTGCTTTGTCGGTTTCAATCTCGGCCATGACGTCTCCGGATTGAACTGTGTCACCTTCTTTAACCAACCATTTGGCCAGCGTGCCTTCTTCCATTGTCGGGGAAAGCGCGGGCATCATTATATTGATAGGCATGTCTACTCTCCTTAACGATAGGTTGCTGATTTAACGGCGGAGATTACTTCGTCCGTCGTGATCAACGCCAGTTTTTCGAGGTTGGCTGCATACGGCATTGGCACATCTTTACCAGTGCAGTTAATTACGGGGGCATCCAGATAATCGAATGCCTGCTCCATCAGAACCGCCGAAATGTGATTGCCGATCGAGGCCACGGGGAACCCTTCTTCGACGGTTACACAACGGTTGGTTTTCTTAACCGAATTGATGATTGCTTCCGTATCCATCGGGCGCAGGG
>JAPYON010000157.1 GCA_029938175.1 Paracoccaceae bacterium
CGCGAAACGGCCGTTTTGTGGGCCAGGTGTCGGAACTTCGCCGTTCGCGAGCACCTTTAGAATGTCGCGGAATTTGTCGGCGGTAAGATCCTCGTAGTAATCCTTACCGATTTGCGCCATTGGCGCGTTCGCGCATGCACCCAGACATTCAACTTCTTCCCAGCTAAACTTGCCGTCGGCGCTAATTTCGCGTGCGTTCTGCGCGATTACTTCTTTACAAATGCCTATTAGATCTTCGGACCCGCATAGCAAACAGCTTGTCGTACCACAAATCTGAATATGCGCAACAGAACCAACTGGCTTTAGTTGAAACATAAAGTAGAACGTAGCCACTTCGAGTGCGCGGATATAGGCCATGCCCAACATATCAGCGATGCTTTCAATGGCAGGTTTGGAAAGCCACCCTTCCTGCTCCTGCGCGCGCCACAATAAAGGAATGATACCGGAGGCCTGACGACCTTCGGGGAATTTGGTCAACTGGGCTTCGGCCCACGCCTGATTTGCCGCGGTGAAAGCGAAACTATCAGGTTGTTCTGAATGAAGGCGGCGTAGCATTAACGGTCAATCTCCCCGAAAACGATGTCAATTGTGCCGATAATGGCAGCAACGTCGGCCAATTGGTGACCTGTTGAGAGGTGGTCTACAGCTTGCAAATGCAAATACCCTGGCGCACGAATTTTTACTTTGTAAGGTTTGTTCGACCCATCAGCGACCAGATGCACGCCGAATTCCCCTTTTGGGGCCTCGACCGCGGCGTAAACTTCACCAGCAGGAACGCGGAAACCTTCGGTGTAAAGTTTAAAGTGATGGATCAACGCCTCCATCGAAGTTTTCATGTCTGAGCGTTTCGGCGGTGTCAGCTTGCCGCGTGCAAGAACATCTCCACCTTTGCATTCATCTAGTTTAACAATACATTGCTGGATTATCTTGATGCTTTCGCGCATTTCTTCCAAGCGCATCAAATAGCGATCATAACAATCGCCATTCTTGCCAACCGGAATTTTAAAATCAAACTCGTTGTAGCACTCATAAGGTTGCGAGCGGCGCAAATCCCATGCAAATCCTGCCGAGCGGGCCATGACGCCATTTAGGCCCCAGTCAAACACGTCCTGCTTGGTAACAACGGCAATATCAACGTTACGTTGTTTGAAAATGCGGTTTTCGGTCAGCAGAGTTTCGAAATCCTGCAAGAACGGCTCGAACTGCTCGGTCCATGTCTGGATGTCAGCGATCAACTTTTCCGGCAAATCCTGATGCACACCACCTGGGCGGAAATAGTTAGCGTGCAAGCGTGCGCCACAAGCGCGTTCATAGAAAATCATCAGGCTTTCGCGCTGATCAAAGCCCCAAAGGTTCGGCGTCAATGCACCAACGTCCAACGCTTGCGAGCCGACGTTCATCAGGTGGTTCGCAATACGGCCAATCTCGGAATACAAAACACGGATCAGGCTGGCTCGACGTGGCACTTCAACACCTGTCAGCTTTTCAATCGCCAGACACCAGGCGTGCTCTTGATTCATCGGGGCCACATAGTCCAACCGATCGAAATACGGCAGGTTTTGCAGATACGTCCGGCTTTCCATCAGCTTTTCGGTGCCACGATGCAGCAGGCCGATGTGCGGGTCGGCACGTTCGACAATCTCTCCGTCAAGTTCCAACACCATACGCAACACCCCGTGCGCCGCAGGGTGTTGAGGGCCGAAGTTAATCGAGAAGTTGCGGACTTTTTCGTCTGTGGTCAGAGCGTCGCCTTTTGATCCGTCCATAATCTAAGCGCCCTTCTTCTCGTCGCCCGGCAGGATGTATTCGGCACCCTCCCACGGAGACATGAAATCGAATTGGCGATATTCCTGCGTCAGTTTAACCGGCTCGTAAATGCACCGTTTCTGCGCTTCGTCATAACGCATTTCAACGTACCCGGTGGTCGGGAAGTCTTTGCGCAATGGATGCCCTTCAAACCCGTAGTCGGTCAACAAGCGACGCAAGTCTGGGTGGTTCGCAAACAGGATGCCATACATATCAAAGCACTCGCGCTCAAACCAGTTGGCGCAAGCGTGGATAGATGTAATGGATTCAACCATCTCGTCTTCTTCGACCATAACCTTCACGCGGATACGCTGGTTAACGACCATGGACAGGAAATGGTAAACAACCTCGAAACGTTCCTCCCGACTGGGATAATCAACGGCAGTGATGTCGACCAGCGTTGTAAACTGGCACGTAGAATTGCTTTTGAGGAAATCAACGAAGTCCAGAAGGCCTGCGTTGGTCACAACCACGTTAAGCTCGTCGAAATCAATAGACGTGGATACAACTGCATCAGACTGCTTGGCCTCGAGTGTGGCGGCTAAATATTTAAGTGATTCGCTCATTTCAGCCCCCTATCTTGCAATCGTACCAGTGCGACGGATTTTCCGCTGCAACTGCAAAAGGCCATACATCAACGCCTCGGCTGTCGGCGGGCAACCCGGCACGTAAACGTCGACTGGAACGATGCGATCACAACCGCGTACAACGGAATAGGAGTAATGGTAGTACCCACCGCCATTTGCACAGGAGCCCATCGAAAGCACATAACGTGGCTCAGGCATTTGGTCATAAACTTTACGCAATGCTGGCGCCATTTTGTTTGTCAGCGTGCCCGCGACGATCATAAGGTCAGACTGGCGTGGGGAAGCGCGCGGGGCAGTTCCGAAACGTTCAAGGTCATAACGTGGCATAGAGG
>JAPYON010000158.1 GCA_029938175.1 Paracoccaceae bacterium
TTCATAGGCGGCTAAACAAGCACTTGCGTCGCCGGAAACGGCCGCATCACGAGGGAATTGAATAGTTCGGCGGAATCGCGCGGACATGACAGGAAGAAAGACGGGTTTTTATGCTGGGTATAGGCGCTATTGCTAAAAAGGTTTTTGGCACTCCGAATGATCGCAAAATCAAAGCGACGCAATCGCTTGTTGACCAGATCAACGCACTGGAGACGGAATTTCAAGCCTTGTCCGACGAGGGCATTCAAGCGAAGACGCAAGAGTTCAAAGACCGCTTTGCCGGTGGTGAAAGCCTTGACGACCTTTTGCCCGAAGCCTTCGCAAACGCCCGCGAGGCCGCGGTGCGAACCTTGGGCCTGCGCCCCTTCGATGTGCAGCTAATGGGCGGAATTTTCCTGCACGAAGGCAACATCGCGGAAATGAAAACCGGCGAGGGTAAAACCCTTATGGCCACTTTGCCCGTTTATCTGAACGCCCTGACAGGGCGCGGTGTTCACGTGGTTACCGTCAACGACTATCTGGCAAAACGGGACGCTGACTGGATGGGTGTGGTTTATACGTTCCTCGGCCTGACCTACGGCGTTGCCATCCCCGGCATGCAGGAGCCCGAGAAAAAACTGGCCTACGAAGCTGACGTTACTTATGCGACGAACAACGAGCTTGGCTTTGATTATTTGCGCGATAACATGCGTTCAGATCTTAAGCAGATTTTGCAACGCGACCATTACTTCGCGATTGTCGACGAGGTCGACTCGATCCTGATCGACGAGGCGAGGACTCCGTTGATTATTTCCGGTCCGACCGAAGATAAATCCGACCTGTATGTCACCATCAATAAACTTGTCCCCGATCTAACCGAAGAACATTTTGAACTGGACGAAAAATCCCGTCAGGCAACTCTTACGGACGAGGGCACCGACGAGATCGAAGGCAAGCTATACGCCGCCGGACTTTTGCCCGAAGGCCAAACCATGTATGACCCTGAAAGCGTTACGTTAGTGCATCACGTCAACCAAGCACTTCTGGCTAACAAGTTGTATATTAAGGATAAAGATTACATCGTAAAAGGTAACGATGTGATGTTGATCGACGAATTCACAGGCCGCATGATGACAGGCCGTCGCCTATCCAACGGCTTACATCAGGCACTAGAAGCCAAAGAAGGCGTGGATATCCAGCCTGAAAATGTGACACTAGCGTCGGTGACGTTCCAGAACTACTTTCGCCTTTACGACAAGCTGTCCGGTATGACCGGAACCGCCCTGACCGAAGCCGAAGAATTCATGGACATCTATGGCCTTGGTGTGGTCGAGGTTCCAACAAACATGCCGATTACCCGAGATGACGAAGATGACCGCGTTTATCGCACGACCAAAGACAAACAGGCTGCGATCGTCGAAGTCATCAAGGAAACCCATGAAAAGGGCCAACCAATGTTGGTCGGCACGACCTCGATCGAGAAATCCGAGCTGATCTCTAAGCTGTTGAAAACCGCCGGTGTACCACACAACGTGTTGAACGCCCGTTATCACGAAAAAGAAGCCGAAATTATCGCGATGGCCGGTGTTCCGGGTGCTATCACTATTGCAACAAACATGGCGGGTCGCGGAACCGATATCCAGCTCGGTGGTAATCTCGACATGCGTATCGCTGACGCAATATCGAAAGCTGGCGAGGACGCCGATGCCACCGCCATTCGCGAACGCCTCACTGCCGAAGTTTCGAAGGGCAAATCCGAAGCGCTGGATGCTGGTGGTCTGTTCGTTCTTGCCACTGAACGCCACGAAAGCCGTCGAATCGACAACCAGTTGCGCGGTCGCGCTGGCCGTCAGGGAGATCCGGGCCGCACGATCTTCTTCCTATCATTGGAAGACGATTTGATGCGCATTTTTGGTTCCGATCGTTTGGACAAGATGCTGAAAAAACTGGGTATGGAAGACGGCGAAGCCATCATCCACCCTTGGATCAACAAAGCGTTGGAACGTGCGCAGTCCAAAGTTGAGGCACGAAACTTTGACATGCGTAAAAACGTGCTGAAGTATGACGATGTGATGAATCAGCAGCGCAAGATGATCTTCTCGCAGCGACGGGATATCATGGCCTCGACCGACGAATCCGCAACGACTCGCGAGATGCGGCATGACGTTATTGATGATCTAGTTGGCAACCATATTCCACCCAAAGCCTATCCTGATCAGTGGGACACTCAAGGCTTGCAAGAAGAAATCCGCAAGAATTTCGCGATGGACTTGCCTGTAGTCGATTGGGCTGACGAAGAAGGCGTAGACGAAGGAATCGTGACGGATCGCCTGTATGCCGAAGTCGACAAGTCCATGGCGCAGAAGGTTACTAAGTATGGCGTGGACACCATGCGGCAGGTTGAAAAACAGATTTTGCTTCAAAGCATAGACAAAAGCTGGCGTGAACATCTGCTTACAATGGAGCACCTGCGTTCTGTTGTCGGACTTCGCGGCTATGCGCAGCGTGATCCGTTGAACGAATATAAGACAGAGGCGTTCACTTTGTTCGAACACCTGTTAAACGATCTGCGCGCCACCGTGAGCAGCCAGTTGGCGCACGTCCAGATTATGACCAAAGAAGAACAGCAGACGATGATCGCACAAATGCAAGCGGCGGCGATGGCCCAGCAACAAGCGGCAGCGGGTGGCAGCAGCCCCGTGACACCAACAAGCAGTAAAAGCA
>JAPYON010000159.1 GCA_029938175.1 Paracoccaceae bacterium
ATCTCAGACGCTGGCCATGTTGCGTTATTGCGTGACGCTTGGAAGTTCAGTGTTGGCGAAGCGAAAGTGCAAGCCAAGCGCAAACCGGCCACATCGAAGAAGGGCAAGACTATTCGCCCAGGATCGAAAGCCGGAGCGCCAAACGCACAGAGCGCTGCTGTGAAAAACGCCGCTGGTAAATTAAAACAGACCGGGAGCTACCGCGACGCGGCAGATCTCCTAATGAACTTAGACCTAGACTAAAGGAATTTAACAATGGCTATCGTAGCAAACACTTACACGAGATACAGCAGTATCGGTATCCGTGAAGAATTAGCAAATGTAATAAAGAACATCTCACCGGAGGACACTCCGTTTCAAAGTAACATCCGATCTGAAAGTGTAAGTAATACTTACTTTGAATTTCAGACAGATGAACTTTCGGCGGCGGCTGCAAATGCACAATTGGACGGCGACGATATTTCAACATTCTCGGCGGTGACACCTTCTGTTCGCTTGGGCAACTATACGCAGATTATGCGTAAAGATTTCGTCCTTGCAGACAACCTAGAAGTCATCAACTCGTCCGGAAGAAAATCAGAGATCGCCTATCAACTTGCTAAGGTAGGGAGTGAGCTTAAAAGAGACGTAGAATTTAACCTACTGAGCAACCAAGGGCAAGTAGCTGGCTCCACGACTGCGGCTCGGAAAACAAGAGGTCTACCTTCTTGGCTTGCGACCAACGTAAGCAAAGGGACTTCGGGTGCCAATGCTGCGTCTGCAACTGCTGCTCGTACCGACGGTACGCAACGCGCCATGACTGAGGCGATGTTAAAAACAGTTGTTCAGTCTATGTGGAATGAAGGCGGCAAACCTAAGATGGTCATGGTTGGGCCACACGTTAAAACCGTTATCTCAGGATTCGCAGGAATAGCGGAACAACGCTTCAATATTGATTCTGTCAAACCAGGGGTCATTATAGGGGCGGCTGATATTTATTTATCTGACTTTGGAAGTCTCACTATTGTCCCAAATCGCTTCCAGCGTGCCAGGGACGCTTTTGTACTTGATCCAGATCTTTGTGCCGTTGCGACGTTACGTCCAATGAAACAGGTGAAATTGGCGAAGACCGGTGATGCAGAAAAACGCATGGTTCTTTGTGAAGTTGGATTAAAAATTGACCAAGAGAAAGGACTTGGTTTGATCGCTGATCTATCAACTTCGTAAACTAGGAGATGAGTGAGGTGGGGGCAACCCCACCCCATTTCAATTATGGCAAAACGACTATTAAGTGAAAATAAGACGACCGGCACTAAAACGTATCACGATTATGACGCGTCGAGTGATCAGTCAATTATTACGACATCATCAGATGTCACAGATATTATCGAGGCGAACAAGGCACAGTTTAATGCCACGGATGAACGGGCGAGATACGGCGACATGGCGAAAGTCGCAAGTATCCCAATGAACGTCTATTTCGACTTGAAGAAGAAAGGGATTCTAAACGACCAGAAGAAGATGAAGGCTTGGTTGAACGATCCCGATAACCGCTATTTTAGAACCCGACCAGGTAGAGTCTAATGGCAATAACTAATTATGGAGAACTGAAAACAGCCGTCGCCGATTGGCTCAATCGTGACGACCTGACTTCAGTGATTCCAACCTTTATCGACCTCGCGGTGGCGAAGATGAATCGGCGCTTACGGACGCGCGAGATGATTACGCGCTCAACGGCGAACGTAACGACGCAGTACACGAAGCTCCCCGGTGGATTTTTGTCGATGCGAAACATTCAACTGAATGTATCCACGCCGAAGTCGCTTGAGTTTCTGAGTGTCGAGCAGATGGACCAAGAACGCGCACTCGGCAACACCGCGCGGGAACCGGTTTACTACACGATAATTGGCGACACTATAGAGGTGTTCCCTTCCCCCGATGCAAGCTACGAAATTGAGCTGGCTTATTATAAAACGCTCCCAGCACTTAGTGCTGATGCTGACACTAACTGGCTCCTGACGAAAGCGCCCGACGCTTATCTTTACGGCGCTCTGCTCCAAGCAGCACCATATCTAAAAGACACGGCAGAGACCTCACTCTGGCTACAGGCTCACGACATGGTGGTCAACGAGCTTGAGATCGAGAACGAGAAAGCGATCTACGGCGGGTCAACTATTAAAGCAAGACATAGGACTTTCTGATGACTACCTGGGCAACAGACGCAAATAGCTGGGCCAGTGATCAGACCAATTGGAATACGGTCCCGCTCACTGGAAGCGCTTCGATGACGATGGGGTCGGCAATAGCCTCAACCCCCAACTATCTATTAGTCGCCGGAGCAACAATTAGCAGCACGGTCACGGCAGTTGCTAACGCCTTAGCGGTGTTTCCAGCAACCGGCACGATGAGCGTTTCGGGATCGACAACGTCTGGGGCAGTTCTGCAAGCAGTTGCAAGCGGGTCGGTCAGCGTGGGTTCGGCAATCACAGCAAGTTCGGTGGGGCTACTGGTGGGCAACGCCACACTTCCGGCAGGGGTAACGCCAACGGTAAGCTCCACAGGGATCTTCCCGACACCGCTAACAATATCAACCAACGCAAGCATCGATGGTTCGGCTCGGTTCTTTTGGGAAGATCTATCGGAAAGCACATCAACATGGACGGATAAGTCCGACGACACCAAACCTTAGAGGAAAATGAAATGAAATTGAATGAAGAACTAGGC
>JAPYON010000160.1 GCA_029938175.1 Paracoccaceae bacterium
CCCATGTCCACTATCACGTTAAAACCGGAAGGGTTGCGCGAAGGCCAAAGCACCGCGATAGCAGGCCGTTTGACGCCGGGCAATTTGCGCAGCCGCAACATAGAGATTGCCATCAATGCACCGGTGTTGCCGCATGATACAGCCACTGCAGCTTCGCCGTCTTTGACGCTGGTGACGGTGTTCCACATGCTTGAGTCTTTACCACTGCGTAAAGCACGTGCGGGCTTTACGTCCATGGAAATAACTTTATCCGAGTGCCGAACCTCGGTTTTTGTGGCCAATTCCGGTGCGTTCTTCAAAAGCGCATGGATTTTGGACGAATCGCCGTGAATGATAAAGCTGAGGTCGGAATCAGTTTCGGCGGACATTTTCATGCCGCCGATGATAGCGTCTACGCCGTTGTCTCCACCCATGGCGTCTATCGAAACGATAACGGAACCATTCTGAAGAGGGGGAGTCCGGTGTTCTTTTTCAGTCATACCGGACTAACCTTAATTGTTGTTTACGCCGCGTCTTCGTCGAAATCGATGTCTTCTACCATAGCGACGACTTCACGTTCTGCATAGTGACCGCAGGCGCTGCACACGTGGTGTGGGCGTTTCAGTTCGCCACAGTTAGAGCATTCATTTGGGTTGAATGCAGTCAGTGCATCGTGCGAACGCCGCATGCCACGTTTCATACGTGTGATCTTACTCTTAGGAACAGCCATAACGGACCTCTAATTCTTGATTGGGGCAACCCCCTGACATTCAGCGTTAACTTGTCTTGCATAATACCAATGCAAAAGGCCGCAAACCTGAACAGGAAACGAAGCCGGATAAATAGACCAAATTAGAAAAATCGCAAGGCCTTTTTGGGTTTATTTGTCAGGATTCGACAGTTTTTCCTTTAATGCAGCCAGACCTGCGAAAGGTTTGGGTGTATCTTCTTCAATAACAGATGCGTCAGTCTGAGCAAACTGGCTTTCGGCCAACTCGGCACCCTCGATGCGCGGGTATTCGGGAATCGCCAGCGCCAGCGCCTCCATAGCCACCAATCCGATGTCGATTTCCTTGCCCAGAGGTTCCATTTCATCGTTATGCGAGGCATCCAGTGTGATTTCGTTCTCGGTCGGGCTTTCCATAGGCACGAATATGCGTCTGACGTTCAGGTCAATGCGTGTGCGTACCCGTTCCAAAGTTATCACGCAGTTTTGGGATATCGAAACGCCTAACTTGCCTTCCAGAACCCATCCAGCGTCTTCGAATGGCGCGATATGGCCTTGGAACCGCATTTTGCGAATGGAAACGACGTCTAACAAAACGGCCATAGCGGTGGTTTCAGACTCGCTCGGAACCTCTTCAAATATGTGATCAGCAGTGTAGTTCAGCTTGGATCCCATCAGCACCCGCGAGAACTCGGGCGAGGGGCTCTGGGTTTTGATCGTTTCTGCCATTGTCATATCGTGCCGAAAAGGGGATTGTAACGCAATGTGCGTCGAGATTCGTGGCTTAGACCACGCGGTCAAGGCGCGGGCAAGAATATTCGTTATCGCGCGAGGGTGAAATGGCAGCTAGGAAGTTACAAAAAACAGTATTGGCCGCAGCCTTATTGGGTGTATTGACCACCAGCGGGTGCTCCCCAATCGTTAACATTCATGGTTATCTACCTGTTTCCGCCAATGTCGAGGCAGTGGCCATCAGTAAAGACACCAAGGCCTCGATTCTGGAAACTCTGGGTGAACCTTCGACCAAGGGTGTGCAGGGAGACAATACTTGGTATTACGTTTCCTACACCGTCAGTACTTTCGCGTTTTTAGCGCCCGAAGTCACCGATCGCCAGATTTTGGCTGTCAGTTTCAATGGGGCCGGTCGTGTCAGCGCGGTTAACACCTTCGGGATCGAAGACGGAAACCTCGTCAACCTCAACACCCGCGAGACCGTGACAGGCGGGCGCACACTAACGCTTTGGCAACAGATGTTGGGCAACGTCGGCAATTTCAGCGCCGAGTCGTTCCTCTAGCTTCCTGCCCTAATCTTCAGGCGTAAAACCCAAAGCTACCCCGTTCAGACAATATCGCAGTCCGGTTGGCGCAGGCCCGTCAGGAAACACGTGCCCCAGATGTGCGTCACAATTCGCGCAGGCAACTTCGGTTCGTTGCATGAACAACTTGTTATCCGCTCGCTCGATGATTGTGTCAGGTGTCAGGGGGCGAAAAAAGCTGGGCCACCCAGTACCAGAATCAAACTTGGTTTGCGCGTCGAAGAGCGACGTGCCACAGCAAGTGCAAGTGAATGTGCCGCCGGACTTTGGAAAATCGTCGTGGCTGAATGCAGGTTCCGTGCCGCCTTTTCTTGTGACTTTGTAGGCCAGAGGCGATAGCTGCGCCTTCCACTCGGCTTTGGTTTTTATGAAGCTTTCCGTCACCTTTTTTATTCCTCGTCAACAATGTATAAATCTGCATCCAGCATACGCACGCTGACGACATGGTTTCAAGGTGCGCAAGAGAAGAGGGGTCCTTTTATGGCCGGACGATACACAGCACGTTTAGCACAAAACGATGCCGATATTGAAACAGCCAAACTTTGCGCAGGGCGGTGAGTTTCTACGGGCGAGGATACTACGCTGGTTGATAACGATCTGGACTCGCTGTAGGTTTTAGC
>JAPYON010000161.1 GCA_029938175.1 Paracoccaceae bacterium
ACCCGGGGGCCCTGATCCCGTTCATGGAAACCCATGTGATGGAACACGGGTTGTACGTTTTGCAAGGCAAGGCGGCGTATAAACTGAACAACGACTGGGTCGAGGTCGAAGCAGGCGACTTCATGTGGCTGCGCGCATTTTGCCCACAGGCTTGTTACGCGGCAGGCACCGAGGATTTCCGTTATTTGCTGTATAAAGACGTTAATCGACACCCGAAGTTGAAATTGTAATGGGTATCCGCGTTGAACCTCTAACCCCGCAAGCCTTCGCCCCATTTGGAACAGTGATAGAGACAGATCCCTTGACTGCGATCGCGATCAACGCAGGATACACCACCCGTTTCCACGCGCTGGCGGAGGCCTCAGTCGGGGATGGGCATGCGATCATCTCGATTTTTCGGGGCCGACCACGTGATTTGACCGTTGGAATGTTGGAGCGCCACCCGCTCGGCTCGCAGGCATTCATACCGCTAAACGGCCAGCCTTGGTTGGCGGTAGTCTCTGATACGCCCGATCTGACAAACTGCCGCGCCTTTCACTGTCATGGCAACCAAGGCCTGCAATACGACGTGAACGTCTGGCACCACCCATTGCTGGTGCTGGGCGATGCACAGGATTTCCTGATCGTGGATCGCGCCGGAGAGGGTGAAAACCTTGAAGAAATATTCTTCGACGCCCCGCGCGGGTTGGACTTTAGCTAGACAGAACTGCCCCTGCTGCCGCAATACCACCTTCACCGATAGGAATTTGCAGCGCCCGCAGACCTGTCTCAATCGTGGTTAACGCCCCTAAAAGCATTGCCGGATTCATATGCCCCATGTGCCCGATACGGAATGCCTGGTCCGACGTATAAGGTCCGAAACTGATGCCGACACCCAAGGTCAGCCCTGCGGTGTCCTGACACCACTGATGCAGCGGCTCCATGTTATGGCCGTCTGAAATCACAGTGGTAACCGCCGTGGATCGATGCGCGTGGTCCGGCACATTAGCCCGAATGGCACCCGCTTGCGCCCAGATAGCCACCGCCGCCCAAACCGCTTGCGCTTGTTTCGCATGTCGCGCCCAGACGTTTTCAATGCCTTCTTCGTCGACCAGCATGGTCAAGGCTTCGCTTAGGCCGAACAAATGATGTGTCGGCGGTGTGCCGTTAAACCTGTAGTAAAACCGTTCGGGATTTACGCGCGGCTCCCAATCCCAATAGGGCGAGGTTTTGGGGATGCTCCGCGAAACTTCAGCCGCCTTTGCATTATGAAACGTGAAGGCCACCCCGGGAGGGGTCATGATGCCCTTTTGGCACCCCGCTACCATCACATCGACGCCCCAAGCGTCCATCTCAAAGGGTTCAGACGCCAGAGAGGCAATGCAATCCACCATCAACAACGCATGATGCCCCGTCGAATCTATCGCCTTGCGTAGCGCCGCGATATCGTTGCGAACAGATGATGACGTGTCGGTATGCGTCACCAGAACCGCGTTGATCGTGGGGTCAACTCGCAGTGCGTCGGCAACCAGATCAACATCAAGCCCGCCGGAAACGCCGAAATCCATCAACTTGACCGTCATGCCCATCTGCCTTGCAACCGCCGCCCAACCGTGGCCAAAGACACCTGCCGCAAGGCATAAAACCTTGTCGCCCGGTTGCAGAACGTTGTTTAACGCCGCCTCCCAGACTCCATGCCCGTTGCTGATATAGATTGTTGGATCACCCGCGGTGTGCGCAACTTTGCGTAGGTTGCCGAGGATACCGTCGGTCATATCAACCAGATCGCCCTCATAGATATTCGGCGCCGCGCGGTGCATTGCATTCAAGACGCGGTCAGGAACGACCGAGGGCCCAGGGGTCATAAACAAATCGCGACCGTGTGACAGGCTCATAGCAGATATCCTTAGAATGGTATGTGGCAGAATAACCGCAAGATTTAGAATGGGAACTGGCAATTTCGATATTTTAACATTAAATTCCATTCACGAATTGAACCGAGCGATATTGAGTGCAAAACTGGCCAACAAGCACAGGCTAACGTCACGGAGAGCTACGCATGCAGGCCGACGAAAACCACTCGGACACCGGATATCGCCGCTTGTGGCGCGACTGGATACGCCCGTTTCGTGGTCAGATTTTGTTAAGTTTTGTCTTTATGGTCGTCGCGGCGCTGGCTTCCGCCGGTTATTCCAAAAGCATCCAGCTTATTTTGAACGCTTACGAGACTTCGGATAACACCGTGATCTACTGGGGGCCAATTGCGATTGTTATGATCGCTGTGATCAAAGGATTTAGCGCGTATATTCATACGGTTGCCAGCAACTCAGCACTAATAAAATTCGCGGCAAAATTGCAAAAAGCGATGTACAAAAGTCTGGTCAAAGCAGATATGTCGCGCCTGCAACAGGAAACTCCGGCGGAGCTTTCTTCGCGGTTCATGACTGACACAACGTTGTTGCAGCAATCGGTGCAATCCATCCTCGCCGGCATTTCAGCCGTGTTGATTATAGTTGCAACCATAGGTGTGATGCTAACGATCGACTGGAAAATCACACTGATATTGATTGCGATTTTCCTGCTGTCAGTTGCGCCAGTGAACGCAGTTGGCTCAAAAATCAGGGGGATCACCAAGCACACACAGGCGC
>JAPYON010000162.1 GCA_029938175.1 Paracoccaceae bacterium
CGTCTGGGCGGATGCAGGACACGATGATTGTGCTGACTTCGGATCACGGCGACTATCTTGGGGATCATTGGTTGGGAGAGAAGGATTTATTCCACGAACCCTCGGTTAAGGTTCCGTTAATCATTTACGATCCCGACGCGAACGATACACGTGGAACGACCGTGGATGCCTTGGCCGAGGCAATTGACCTTGCACCGACGTTTGTCGAGGCTATCGGAGGCGAGGTGCCAGCGAATATTCTGGAAGGGCGATCGCTGATGCCGTTTCTGCGGGGCGAAAGCCCTGATAACTGGCGAGAATTTGTTATCAGTGAATACGATTATTCCGCCACTCAGATGTGTGCCAATCTTGGTATGGAACCGAAAGACGCGCGCCTGTTTATGGTGGCGACAGGGCGATACACGTTTGTGCACTTCGAAGGCGGCTTTCGCCCTATGCTGTTTGATCGTCTAACCGATCCCGATGAGTTGACAGACCTTGGCCAAAGCGGTGCACATGGAGGGGTGATTGCTGAAATGTATGAACACCTCGCGAAATGGGGTCGGCGTATGTCGCAGCGCACCACGATCTCGGATGCGCAGATCGAGGGCAGGAGAATCGGTGCCGAGAATGTCGGGGTGTTTATAGGTGCTTATGACGAAGCCGAATTTGAGGCAAAGTTTACGGAACAGGTGACAGGTAGGGCTAAATCAAGACCTAAAAGCGGAAAGTAGACGTCAATCCGTATTGTGTGAACCCGTCCAACGATTCAAACGGCGCTCCCGATTCAGCACTCAGCCACATGGCCGATGCACCAAACTCCAGCCTGTTGGAATAGAAATAACTTGCCGACAGCGCTTTAGCGTTCAAGCTACTATCAAGTGACTCCAATATGTTGACAGAAAAATTTAATTTACCATCCAGCACATATTTACTAATGCCGAACATATAGTTGGCCGAGGTTTGCGGAGACTCGTAGCCCCCCGGTAATAAGTAAACTTCGGTTTGTTCTACCCATTGTTGTCCTGTCACCGATGCCGAAACTTGCATAGTGTTCGAAGCTGCGTATTCGACGCCCAAGGCTGCATCCACGCGGTTATGTTCCGATAATCCAGCAATAGTCGAACGTTGCAGCCCAAATTTCCCAGCTATATCGACTTCGATCAACAGATTCCCGAAGCTGCGGTTAGCGCTGATTCCTGCAAGGGCGTAAGGCTTGGCATTGCTTTTTCCACTGTCCAGATCGACAACGCCTGATTGTGGAACAAGTTGCGCGGCATATAGACTGACAGCGCCACTCTCGACCGGAATGTCCGCCTTCACGCCTACCTCGGTATCTGCAGAAGGCGCGGTGTCAACAACATGGGCAACCTCTGGCATTACTCCGATAAAACTGGACAGAGTCGTCGCGCTTCCAAAATAATCGAGCCCAAGGAACCATTGTCCCGCCGGCTCGCCGCCCGCGAGACCGCTTCCGCCAAACGACAGGCCGCTGTTTAACACGTCCAAAACAGGCGCGCCCTCGATTTCGCCCCAGCCGATGGAGTATTTGCCCAGCTTCCAGCTGAAATCTCCGGCCGAGTTTTGCAGATGTATGCGCAGAATGTCGAATGTGGACTCGGTTTTTATAACAGCCGCAGTCGCCCATTCAAGATATCCGAGTGAACCGAGTTGATGTTGGTTTGCAAGGTTGACCTGTGCGGCCCAGCTTTCATCCAAGTCTCCAACGCCGGAATAGGACAACCCGACAGATGCAGAAACCTTCAGATTATTTAAACGGGTCTCTTCGGCGACGAATTCGGTATCGTCAAATTCAAAGCTATCAAAATCCAGATCAAAATCCTGCGACAAGGCAGGTGTCGCAAATGCAAGGGCCGCAAGAATGGGGGCTATGCGCATACAACTCTCCTAATTCGCTTGTGCCCGCAGCGCGTCAAGGTGACGTTCGCGAAACGCGGTGTCTGTCAGGGCGCGCTTGGTCATCAAGGGAGCAGGGATATCGACACCGAAATACAATGCTTCCATCTTCATGTTTGAAAGGCGGTTGCTCACTAGGTTAAGAATTGTCACGCTTCGCGCCATCCAGACACCGTTTATTTTCTCGACGCTGCCGGTAATCACACGGCGGATCTCCTTGCCACGGCTGTCGTACATTGCGGCCTTGACGTTAACATACCGATCAGCATCAATCCACATCACAGTTCGCGCATAGCGGCTTTGGCGGGCGCGGGCAGCGGTTGGAACCTGTTCTATCACATAGGTTTTACGCCCCTTGAAGGTGATATTATCCAGCCGGGTAAAGGTGTAATCGTCCAGCTTGCCGGTTTCTTGATCCTCGGTGGTGAATTCTGAACCAAATAGGCTGACAGGTTCGCTGCGGGAGGAATTCGACGACACAATCCGCTTCACCTTGCCCAGCGCCGACAGATATAACCACGTCTCGTTTGGTTTGTCGCTGTCGTAGGTATAGCTGAGCATTCCAATTCCGCGCTCGGATGCGGGTTCCAGAATGAACGCAATGCTTTGGGAATCCTTGCCGCCAGCCCCAGTCGTGATTGAAGCGCTTTCAAGGCTTTTCAC
>JAPYON010000035.1 GCA_029938175.1 Paracoccaceae bacterium
ATGGAGTCCTACAAGGATCAAGCAATCGCGAAAATTCGTGCGCAAGTTGGCGATAAGAAAGTTATGTGCGGGCTGTCAGGCGGAGTTGACTCGTCCGTCACCGCGATCCTGATTCACGAGGCCATCGGCAAGCAACTTACATGTGTATATGTTGACAACGGGCTAATGCGCAAAGGCGAGACTAACGAAGTCCTGAGCATGTTTCGCGAAAACTATAACATTCCATTGATTCATGCCGCCGAGGGTGATCTGTTCGTTAACGCACTGGAAGGAGTTTCGGATCCTGAAGTAAAACGCAAAACCATCGGTAAGCTGTTTATTGACGTGTTTGAAAAACACGCAAAATCCGTCGGCGGGGCAAAGTTTCTTGCACAGGGCACGCTCTATCCCGACGTGATTGAAAGCGTTAGTTTTTCCGGCGGCCCATCGGTTACTATTAAATCCCACCACAACGTCGGTGGCCTACCCGAACGTATGGACATGAAATTGGTTGAGCCATTGCGCGAATTGTTCAAAGACGAAGTGCGCGAGCTTGGCCGTGAACTTGGCCTGCCCGCCAGCTTTGTTGGTCGCCACCCGTTTCCCGGACCCGGCCTAGCAATCCGTTGCCCGGGCGAGATAACGCGCCATAAGCTCGACATCCTGCGTGAAGCAGACGCCGTTTATCTGGACCAGATCCGCAAGCACGGCCTTTACGACGAAATCTGGCAAGCCTTTGTTGCCATCCTGCCGGTTCGCACGGTTGGGGTTATGGGCGACGGGCGCACCTATGATTTCGCCTGCGCACTGCGTGCGGTGACTTCTGTGGACGGAATGACGGCGGATTACTATCCGTTTACACATGAATTCCTTGGTGAGACCGCCACGCGGATTATTAATGAAGTCGAAGGAATTAACCGTGTAACCTACGACATTACCTCGAAACCTCCTGGGACAATCGAATGGGAGTAACCCTGTCGGGATATCTTGACGTGCCGGACGCGGATATTGCAATCGTCGAAAAGCATTTGTCTATTCATATCCTCCTAAGCCGTGCCGAATACGGTTGCATTTCTTTTGACGTTCGCCCTGATCCGAACAATTCAAACCGCTATTTGGTCGACGAAGAATTTACAACTCAAGCCGCGTTCGATGCGCATCAAACGCGCACTAAAGCCTCTGAGTGGGGAACGGCGACGGCACACCTACACCGTAAATTTTCCATAAAATGACCGAGACCTCGCACCCCCTCCGCGCCGGAGCCTGGATGCTTGGAGCTGTTGCCTCATTCTCTGCAATGGCCGTGGCTGGCCGCGAACTCTCGGTTGAGATGAATACATTCGAGCTGATGATGTACCGTTCGATCATCGGCTTTGTTGTCGTCAATCTGTTGATCTTGAAGCTCGGAGGCTTTGCACAAATCAAAACCGACCGATTTGTCATGCACTTCAAGCGGAACGTTGTCCATTTTGCGGGACAAAATCTTTGGTTCTTCGGTGTTGCAGTAATCCCCTTCAGCCAACTTGTCGCATTAGAATTTACCAGCCCCATTTGGGTAATCCTACTTGCCCCGATCTTCCTTGGCGAAAAAATGACCCGAACCCGCATATTCGCGGCCCTGCTCGGGTTTATCGGCGTATTAATAGTCGCCCAACCCGGCATAATTACACTTGGCGCGGGCCACGCAGCAGGTCTGGGTGCGGCGTTGTTCTTTGGGCTTAACGTCATCTATACAAGGCAAATATTGCGATACGAGTCCGTCCTAAGCGTATTGTTCTGGATGACACTGATGCAGTCGGTTTTCGGCTTGATCCTGTCTATCCCCGGCAGCATCCCCATTCCCTCGGTCGAGGGGGGGCAATGGGTCTTGGTCGTCGCGACCTGTGGCCTGACCGCGCATTACTGCCTAACGACCGCGTTAAAACTAGCCCCCGCAAGCATCGTTGCACCGATGGAGTTCGTCCGCTTGCCGTTCATAACTTTCGTGGGAATGGTCTTATATGACGAACCAGTAGTCTGGGCAGTCGGCGTTGGTGCTCTATTCATACTCGGCGCAAATATCATCAATATCAGCGCCGAAAAGCGTTAAACCAGAATAGCCTTGATGGCCGCACCTGTCTTTCCAAAATCCATCTGTCCTGTGTATTTCGATTTCAGAACACCCATCACCTTGCCCATATCGCGGATCGACTCGGCTCCGGATTCGGTTATTGCTGCTTTGATAGCTGCTTCGGTTTCTTCGGCGGATAACTGCTTTGGCAGGAACTCTTCGATCACTTTGATCTCGTTACGCTCGCCTTCACCCAGTTCAATCCGGCCAGCTTCGTCATAGGCTTTGGCACTGTCCTGACGCTGTTTAATCATCTTGGCCATGATCGACAGAATCTCGGTGTCGGCCACCCCGTCGGGGTTGGCTTCTGATCTGGCAGCGATATCGCGGTCTTTAATCGCGGCATTCATTAACCTTAATGTGGACAAACGCGCCTTATCTTTGGCGCGCATGGCGTCTTTCGTAGCTTCGGAAAGTCGCTTTCGCATATGTGGTTCGCCCTCCAAAGGCGCGATAATTACAATAAAGCGCACTGTATAGAGGCATTTGCCTTAAACTGCAACACCCCTGATTTTATCTAACACTTTGTAGTTGCAGCGCTTTATACTTTTTCGTTTTCCTTGACCTCAGCGCGTAGCCACTCTATTTTCCGGCAAATTCCTAAAGGATATAGAACATGTCAAAAGCCGCACCGTCTGAGCAGGCCCAAGCCTCGGCGCCATACAGTCACGCCCACCCTACGGCCGTTATTGTATTGGCCGATGGTCAGGTATTTTACGGCAACGGGTTCGGCGCACAAGGCGTCGCCATTGCCGAGCTTTGCTTTAACACTGCAATGACCGGATATCAGGAAATCATGACCGATCCGTCCTATGCGGGGCAGGTTGTGACCTTCACCTTCCCTCACATCGGGAACACTGGTGTTAACCCCGAAGATGACGAAACCGCCGACCCAGTCGCCGCGGGTATCGTTGTCAAATGGGACCCAACACATCCGTCAAGTTACCGTGCGACCGAAGGCTTGGCGCAATGGATGAAAAAACGGTCCCGCATCGGGATCGGAGGCATCGACACACGCCGGTTGACCCGGGCAATCCGTATGCAAGGTGCACCACACATGGCGATGGAGTATCGCGCCGACGGGGACTTCGATCTTGACGATCTATTGGTCAAAGCAAAAGGTTTTGCTGGCCTTGAAGGTATGGATCTTGCGAAGGAGGTTACCTGCGCGCAGTCCTATCAGTGGAATGAAATGCGCTGGGCATGGCCCGACGGCTTTCCGACCCGCCAAATAGCAGGCCACAAAGTTGTCGCCATTGATTACGGCGCAAAGCGTAATATTCTGCGGTGCTTGGCGTCTGCTGGCTGCGATGTAACGGTCCTTCCAGCGACAGTCACGGCCAAAGAAATCCTTGCCCACAATCCTGCGGGCGTATTTCTATCAAACGGCCCCGGTGATCCGGTTGCAACGGGCGAATATGCTGTTCCAAGCATCAAAGGTGTCCTAGACGCTGACATCCCTGTTTTCGGCATCTGCCTTGGCCACCAAATGCTGGCCCTAGCGCTGGGAGCAAAAACGCTGAAGATGAACCACGGGCACCACGGCGCCAACCATCCGGTTAAAGAGCATGCCACCGGTAAGGTCGAGATCACCTCGATGAACCATGGTTTTGCAGTGGACAGCCAGACATTGCCGGCTGGTGTCGAGGAAACCCATGTCTCGCTGTTTGACGGCTCGAACTGCGGCATTCGTCTAACAGGCCGCCCTGTCTTCTCGGTGCAATACCACCCCGAAGCCAGCCCCGGTCCGCAAGACAGTTATTACTTGTTTGAGCGGTTTGTTGCGGCGATGGAAACATAATTAATTCATCGGGATTAACCATCCGTTAAGATAAATAGGCTCTATTCGGCTTGAAACTTCCGGAAAGCCGCCGGGCCATACCCCGCCTCAGCGTCGGCCGTAAGTCTAGCCTCGTAGGCCAGTGAAATATGGAATTTTAATGCTTCGGCCGCCGCGTCTCCATCTTTATTTTCTATTGCGGAAATGATCGCCGAGTGCTCCTCAAGTGCAGTGGAATCCCTGCCTTCGACCGCAAATGTCGTCGACGCCATAAGCGCCATAGTACGATGAACCATTTCCAGTTGCTGGATTAAAAACCGGTTGTGGCTGGCCAGATGCAGTTGTTTGTGAAACCGCCGGTTGGCGCGTGACAGCTTTTGCGGATCACCCAAAAGTGCCACATCCTTGTTAACCATTTCCCGCAAAACCCGCACTTCCTCGGGCGAGGCATGTTGTGCCGCTAAGCGTGCAGCCAGCCCTTCCAGCTCGGCACGAACCACGTAAAGTTCGCCCAACTGATCGTGATCCAACGACGAAACCACCATCGATCGTCCATCCCGAACCAGCACCGATTGCGTTTCCAAACGTTGCAACGCCTCGCGCACGGGGGTGCGGGACACGCGGAAACGCTCGGCCAATTCGGATTCAACCAGACGATCGCCGGGCAAATATGTGCCTTCGTCTATTGCCTGAAGAACCATCGAATACGCGTCTTTGTTGTGTGATGTAGGTATAGCCATTCGCGATTTTCCTCTGTTATTTACCTTAAGCTACTGTGGGTTACGGCAATTCGCAAGTCGCCTGTGGCCCTGCCACCGTCAGCCAAGTCCCGAACTCTGAACCCTAAAGGCTGCTATCCCTGCCTCACCGGTTGACCCCGGCATACTACCTTGGAAATCTGCCCCGTCCGCCCACATTCTGCCAATCTGTCGGGTGCATCCATTTTAACCACGTTTATCCCTCGATTGGAGTTGCTGCGCCGCCTACACCGTTATATCTGTTAACCATGCCATATGATGCGTTCACACATGTAGATTATTGGGTTTTCGACCTCGATAACACCCTGTATCCGCCCGAAGCCCGTCTGTTTGACCAGATCGAACGGCTTATGGCCAATTTTGTAAAGCGTGAATTAAAGGTTAACGAAGAAACTGCCCATAAATTGCGACGCGAGTATTGGCATAAGTATGGCACGACGTTGGCGGGGCTTATGCATGTGCACGACATTGATCCCGACCCGTATCTGCACGAAGTTCACCAGATTGATCTGAGAAAAATCGAGGCAGCGCCCGAGTTGAAGGCTGCCATTACCACCCTGCCAGGACGTAAAATTATCTATACCAACGGGTCGCGACTGCACGGCGAGAAGGTCGCGGCGGCGCGAGGCCTTGCAGGGGTGTTTGATGCGATTTACGGTGTGGAAGACGCAGGGTACGTATCTAAACCGGATCGCGCGGCATTTCTAAAGATCTTTGAAGCAGACAAGCTGAAAACAAAACGTGCCGCGATGTTCGAAGACGACACCCGAAACCTTGCGATCCCGCATTCGATGGGTATGAAAACCGTACTTGTCGGACCGCCGGACCCCGCGCCGCATATACAGCACCAAACCGAAGACCTGACCGCCTTTTTGAGGCGGCTAGTTTGTTAACGAGGCGTTAAGATGGAACAGCTTAATACCGATATTCTGATCGTTGGCGGAGGGGTCGCCGGCCTTAGCGCCACCACCGCCTTTGCCGCCGCGGGTTTCAAAACGCTGTGCGTTGATGCGGTTCCTCCCATCGTGGACCAGAATGCCGACGGGGCGGATTTGCGCAGTACGGCATTTCTTTTGCCATCAGTTGATCTGTTGAAACAATCTGGTCTTTGGCAAGGTCTTGAGGAATATGCGGCCCCTTTGCGGATCATGCGGATTCTGGATTCCGGTGGCGAGGATCACGGTATCCGCGAGCAGGCCAATTTTGACGCCCGTGATATCGACCAGCCCGCGTTCGGCTATAATCTGCCCAACTGGTTGTTGCGCCGCGAGATGGTCGACCACGTTAACAAATTGACCAATGCCAGCCTATTATCGCCCCTTAAAGTCACGCGCATTACGCCGCGAAGCGACGAAGTGTTGGTTAACCTATCAGATGGCAGATTGCTGCGCACCAAACTGGTTGTGGCGGCGGATGGGCGGAACTCGCTTATTCGTGAACAGCTGGGGATCGACATTCAGTCATGGCGTTACGGGCAAAAAGCGTTGGCTTTCAACGTGGAATGTGCGCTGCCGCACCAAAACATCTCGACCGAAATTCACCGTTCTGGCGGGCCTTTCACGCTGGTACCGCTGCCGGATTTGGATGGCAAGCATTACAGCGCCGTCGTCTGGATGGAGACAGGACCAAACGCAGACGACTTACTGAAAATGGATGCGGCCGCCTTCAACGACACGCTCAACAAGCGTTCCTGCGGCGTTCTGGGTGATCTGAAACTGGCAGGTAAACGCCTGCTCTGGCCGATCATTGCGCAACGTGCCGCGCGTCTGAATGGGCCGCGTACCGCCCTGCTAGCCGAGGCGGCGCATGTTATTCCGCCTATCGGCGCGCAAGGCCTGAATATGAGTCTTGCCGACTTGTCCGCCCTAGTAAACCTAACAGTTGAGGCGCGAGATTCTGGCAAGGATTTCGGCGGTACGAAAGTTCTGAATACCTATAACCGGACCCGCTGGCCCGATATGGCCGCGCGGATTAAGGGCGTTGATGTGTTGAATCGCGCGGCCATGGCCAAATCACAAAACTTACGGGATTTGCGGCGGGCAGGCCTCAAAACGCTCTATGGGATCGCGCCGCTGCGCAAGGCTGCTATGAAGGCGGGGTTGGGCGCTAAATAAGCGCCTCACCAGATGTATCGTCCGACAAAAGGATGTTAGATTCCACATTGCCAACACTAGGTAGAGTCATGATTCTGCGCCGTAATATGCGTTCAAAATCGCTCAAGTCACGCGCCACGACTTTTAGACGATAGTCATACACACCCAGAACATATTGTGCCAATTGAACTTCGGGGATAGCAGAAACCGCCCGTTCAAAGTCATCAATACTACCACGTCCCTTGGCCAGAAGTTTGATGCCGAGGTAAACCACCACGTCGAACCCGAGCTTCTCACGGTCCAGAATGATCGAGCGGCCACGAATTACGCCAACCTCTTCCAGTTTCTTGATCCGCCGCCAAGCCGAAGGTTGCGAAAGCCCTACAACTTCCCCAACCTCTTTGGCATTAAGTCCGCCATCGTTTTGCAGCGCGCGCAGGATTTTTCGGTCGATGTCGTCGAGATCAACGATCATATGGGCAACCTCTCGGTATTTTTAACTTCGGAAACCAGCATTAGCGCCTCAATTTCGTTGATGTGGGGCAAGGCGAGGACCCGGGCTTTATAGATTTCGTGATAATGGTTAAGATCGCGGGCGCGGACATCCATGCGAATATCGACTCGGCCCAGCAATGTCTGAATGGCCACCACTTCGGGCAACTTGCGGGCTTCACGGATGAATTCGTCAAAAGCATTGCTACGTGTTTTATCGAGCGTTATGCGCAGAAAAACTAGAACACCGTACCCCAGCGCACGATAGTCGATATCAATTTTTCGACCTTTGATAACGCCGGATTTCTCTAGTTTTTCAAGGCGGCGCCAGCAGGGGCCAGCGGACATACCTGCAAGCTCTGCCAGTTCAGCAACCGACAGTGTCGCATCATCTTGCAGGTGACGTAAAAGTTTTCGGTCGATGTCGTCGATTTGCATAGATTTACCGTTGCATTCGAGGTTTAAGAATGATTTTTTTCGTATTTAGCGAAATAATGAAGATATTGAAAGAATATTTTAACCAAACTCACTATGTTTGGCCTTAGAGATAATCATGAGAGGAAAAACTATGCGTGTATATTATGACCGAGATTGCGATATCAACCTGATTAAAGACATGAAAGTGGCCATTCTTGGTTACGGTTCGCAAGGGCACGCCCATGCGTTGAATCTGCGCGACAGCGGCGCAAAGAACGTTGTTGTAGCATTGCGTGACGGCTCACCCTCAAAAGCCAAAGCCGAAGGCGAGGGCCTTAAGGTTATGGGGATCGCCGAGGCTGCTGCGTGGTGCGACCTGATCATGTTTACAATGCCGGACGAATTGCAGGCAGAGACATATAGCAAATACGTTAAAGATAATATCCGTGAAGGCGCAGCGATGGCATTCGCACACGGCCTGAACATCCACTTCAACCTGATCGAACCAAAAGCCGGCGTGGACATCATCATGATGGCCCCGAAAGGCCCGGGCCACACGGTTCGTGGCGAATTCGTCAAAGGCGGCGGCGTTCCGTGCCTCGTGGCTGTAGAAACAGACGCATCGGGCAAAGCGATGGAAATCGGCCTTTCCTACTGCTCCGGCATCGGCGGCGGTCGTTCCGGCATCATCGAGACCAACTTCCGTCAGGAATGTGAAACCGACCTGTTCGGCGAGCAGGCCGTTCTTTGTGGTGGCGTTGTCGAGCTAATCCGCATGGGCTTTGAAACACTGGTCGAAGCTGGCTACGAGCCTGAAATGGCGTATTTCGAGTGCTTGCATGAAGTTAAACTGATCGTGGACCTGATTTATGAAGGCGGCATTGCCAACATGAACTACTCGATTTCGAATACTGCGGAGTACGGTGAATATGTTTCCGGCCCTCGCATTCTTCCATACGAAGAAACCAAAGCGCGGATGAAGGCGGTTCTTACAGACATCCAGAATGGTAAGTTTGTGCGTGATTTTATGCTGGAAAACGCTGTTGGTCAGCCGTCGTTCAAAGCAACGCGCCGGATCAACGACGAACATGAAATCGAGAAAGTTGGCGCAACGCTGCGCGCAATGATGCCTTGGATTTCCGAAGGCCGCATGGTTGATAAAGACAAGAACTAAGGTAACACTTGATTAATGATTTTGGCCTGCCGAAGGAATTCGGCGGGCCTTTTTTGTGAATACCTCTTGGCAAACGTCCTTGTCCCATGGCATCCATAAGCCAACCAAAAAACGAGGCCAGACATGCAACCAATCCACGCCCCCTTCCCGCTAAACCGCTCGCGCCGATTGCGTCGCACCCATTGGATGCGCAGCCTTGTGCAGGAAACGCGGCTTTCGACTTCGGACTTGATATGGCCAATATTCGTGCGTGAAGGCGAGAATTTTCGCGAACCCATTGCCTCGCTGCCCGGTGTTGATCGCCTGAGCATCGACCTTGCCGTTCAAGCTGCCGAAGAAGCCGCGACGCTGGAAATTCCGGTGATTGCCCTGTTCCCCTATACCGAAGCCGCTGATAAAATGCCCGACGCCTCTGAGGCGTGGAACCCTGACAATTTGGTTAACCGTGCAACCCGCGCCATCAAGGCCGCGGTGCCCGACATCGGTGTGATGCTGGACGTGGCGCTGGATCCATATAACTCGGACGGGCATGACGGGTTGGTGCGTGACGGGATAATCCAGAACGACGAAACGCTTGAGGCGCTTGTGGCGCAGACGCTTGCACAAGCCGAGGCTGGCGCGGATATTCTGGGCCCAAGCGATATGATGGATGGGCGTATCGGTGTTATGCGCCAAGCACTTGAATCTAATGACTTTACTGATGTAGCGATCATGAGTTACTCGGCCAAGTACGCCAGCGCGTTTTATGGACCGTTTCGCGATGCAGTTGGGGCATCAGGTGCGCTAAAGGGTGATAAAAAGACCTACCAGATGGATTTTGGCAATACTGACGAGGCATTGCGCGAAGTCGCCAAAGACCTGTCCGAAGGGGCCGACATGGTCATGGTGAAGCCCGGAATGCCTTATCTGGATGTGTGCCAGCGGGTAAAATCGCAGTTTGGCGTGCCGACTTACGCCTATCAGGTAAGTGGTGAATACGCGATGATTTGCGCTGCAGGGCAGAATGGCTGGATTGATCAGGACAAAGCGATAATAGAGAGTCTTAGTGCCTTTAAACGGGCGGGCTGTGATGGAGTGCTAACGTATTTTGCCAACCGTGTTGCGCGAATTCTGCTTGACGAGGAATCCTAAGCATAATCCTGCCGTTAACATTTGTAACTAGCGTTATCGGCGCCTGCATGCTAAATTTTACCACAGGCAGAAAAACCAGGAGCATCCGATGACAAATTGGACCAGACGCGGATTTATCGCGGCAACCGGCGCAACAGCAGCATGCTCGGCGGCCGGAATCACCAAACCTATCGCACAGATTGACCGAGACATTGACGTAGCGCGGGCCGATATGTTCCGTAATATTCCGGGCACGCAGCAATTGGCCGAGAAGGCCGCTGGTGTGCTTATCATCCCCGGAATCACCGAAGTTGGATTTTTTCTTGGCGGCTCTTACGGCGAGGGCGGCTTGATGATTGGCGATGCAAAGGTCGGGTATTTCTCGTTCTCGGCAGCCTCGATTGGGCCGCAGATCGGTGCACAACGGTTTAGCCACGCATTATTTTTCATGACGCAAGAAACACTGGCTGGTTTTCGCAGCACTGACGGCTGGCAACTGGGCGTGGACACCGAGTTTGTGTATCAAGACGGCTCGGCCTCGTTCGGGGTATCGACGAATACGATTAACCTGCCCGTCTACGCACTGGTTTACGGGCAAGAAGGCGCGATTATTGGCGCGACGTTGCAGGGTGCCAAATACTCGCGGATCAACCGTTAATCTGGTTACCCGTTAAAAGTGAATGGCGCGCCCATAGGCATCGAGCACACTTTCATGCATCATTTCAGACAGTGTTGGGTGCGGAAATACCGTGTGCATCAAGTCTTCTTCGGTGGTTTCCAACTGGCGACCAATGACGTAGCCTTGAATGAGTTCCGTTACTTCGGCACCGATCATATGCGCCCCTAATAACTCGCCATTTTTAGCGTCGAAAATGGTTTTTACTATGCCTTCTGCCTCACCCAGGGCGATGGCTTTACCGTTACCCATAAAGGGGAAGCGCCCAACTTTTATCTCATAACCTAACTCTTTGGCCTTCGCCTCGGTATAGCCCACGGATGCGACTTGCGGATGGCAATACGTGCAGCCCGCAATACTTTCCGGCTTGATCGCATGGACCTTAAGGCCCGCGATTTTCTCGGCAACCATGACACCTTCGTGGCTGGCCTTATGCGCCAACCAAGGCGCGCCCGCGATGTCGCCGATCGCGAAATGCCCAGGCACCGAGGTTTCACAATATTGGTCCGTAACCACGTGCGTGTGATCAATTTTGATACCCAGAACCTCTAGCCCCAGTCCTTCGACATTACCAACAATGCCGACAGCGGAAATAACTGTGTCAAATTCTTCTTTAACGATTTTCCCGCTAATCTCGATATGTGCCGTAACTTTACCCTTTGCCCGATCCAATGCCTTGACCATGGATTTTTCGATGATTTTCATACCTTGCTTTACGAATTGTTTTTTGGCCATTGCAGAAATCTCGGCATCCTCTACAGGCAAGACGCGGTCCATAACCTCCACCACAGTGGTTTTCGCACCCAGAGTGTTAAAGAAGCTGGCAAACTCGATCCCGATTGCACCTGAACCAATGACCAGAAGCTTTTTGGGCATATGTGGTGGGTTAAGCGCGTGCTTATATGTCCAAACCAAATCACCGTCAGCCTCAAGACCCGGCAGTTCACGCGCCCGCGCACCAGTTGCGATGATGATGTTCTTGGCCGTTAACGCGTCGGTACCCCTGTCAGTCTTAACCGACACTTTACCTTTGCCGGTAATCGTCGCCTCGCCCATAATCACCGTGACTTTGTTCTTCTTCAATAGATGGCCAACCCCGCCCGAAAGTTGCTTGGCGATACCGCGTGAACGTTTAACTACCGCGCTCAAATCATAACCGAATTTATCCGCCGTTAGACCGAACTCCTTGGCCCGCTCCATAAGGTGGAAAACTTCGGCCGAACGCAGCATTGCTTTGGTCGGGATACAGCCCCAGTTCAGACAGATACCACCCAGATGTTCGCGTTCAATCACTGCGGCCTTTAGGCCCAACTGCGCCGCGCGAATAGCCGCCACATAACCACCCGGTCCTGCGCCAATTATAAGAACATCATATGAGGTATCAGCCATAGTATTCTCCATCTCGAAATTTAGTATAGCGTTAAACTACATCTCGATCATAGAGCAACGGCAAAGAATGTAGAAGCTATTTATCTAAACTTTCGACAGTGTGTGAATAGGCACCTGCCGCCAGATACGCGGCTTCTTTGTCCGTTGATTTACGCCCTAATGCAACGTTACGGAAAGGGAATCGCCCAAAATCCCGTATCACTTGTCGATGGGCGCGGGCATGCAGAAGGTTGCTGTTGCTGTTGCCGGGCATACGGGTGCAGAATGCGCGCACGGCACAATCCTGATCCATCATCGATTCAGAATGCATGAACGGCATATAAAAGAACTGTCGCATTTCACCGTCAATCTGCTTGTCGAAACCTTGGTTGATTGCCTTTTTGGCAACGCACAACGCCTTACTGTCGGAAGAAAAAGATGTGCCTTCGCCGCGGAACATATTGCGTGGAAACTGGTCCAGCAGAATAATCAACGCTAATGCGGATTTCGATTCAAGTTGCCAATGTGTCAACTTGTTGGACATGGCTTCATTCCATGCCTCTTTGAAACGGTCGGTGATTTCGGTGTCAAACTCTGGCGTCGAGGTGTACCACCCCTTCATGCCAACACCGGTCCAAAAATCTAGAATCTCTGTGGCCAGTTTATCCATACCGGCGACTCCTTCTGATACCATTTCCTGCACTCTTGCATAATTTCAGAAATATCCAAGCAAAAAATTAACCTTCTGTTTATTCGTCCTCCAAAGCCATCTCGATTGCGACCTCTTGCGCGACCTCGACAGCAATCGGAGAGGCCTGTGGAAGGACGGCGGCATAGCCCGAAGTTTGGTCCACCGGAGTCGGTGCACGGCGGGTTGTCCGGTAGGCAGCGTAACCCGCGATTGACCCCAACAGCACGGCCAAAAATATGAAATATGTGTTCGGTCCGAAACGTGTCATCGCCCAACCGACCAGCAACGGCATACTGACGGATCCAATGCCACTGATAAAGATCAAGCCGCCAGACGCCGACGCCATATCGTCAGGTTCAAGATAATCATTTGTGTATGCTATTATCAGTGAATACAAAGGGTTGGACACACCGCCCACGATGAACGACAAGATGTACAATACGATGCGGCATTCCGCAAACAACAGGCCAACGAGAACAGCTACAGACCCCGCCCCTGTGAGGACCATGATCAAAACGCGACGATCCATGCGGTCCGATATCCAGCCGATCGGATATTGCCATATAAGTCCGGATAAATAGATCAGCCCGACGAAAATCGAGATTTCCCTAATGCTCAACCCTGCCTCGGTGCCGTATACCGAAGCCATTCCGAACAGGATCGCAAATATTCCACCAAGCAAAAATATTCCGACACAGCCTAGCGGGGAAACTATGTACAATTCCTTAAGGCTCATCCTTTTTGAGGCGTGGAACACGGGTGCTGTGGTCGTTGACAAAAGAATCGGCATGAAGGAAATCGACACCATCACGGACATCAGCACGAACAAAGTATAGCCGCCAACGTCTGCGAAATTCAGCAAAACCTGCGCCGCGACGATCCCGACCATCTGCACGATTACGTATGCCGACAGCGCCTGCCCTCGGGTTTCATTAGTTGCCGCAGCGTTCAACCAACTTTCGGCGACCACATAAACGCCTGCAAAACTGAAGCCCACGAGGACGCGCATGACAGCCCACACGATCGGATCGGGAATAGCGGCATAGAGGATAAACGCCGCCGAGATCAACGAACCGAGTGCAGCGAATACCCGTACGTGCCCGACGCGGCGGATTAGTTCGGGGGTGCTGTAAGAACCGGCCAGCAAGCCAAGGAAATACCCGCTCATGATGATGGACATGGTCGTGGGCGAGAAGCCCTCAATCGCGCCGCGAAGCCCCAGCAACGTGCCTTGCAGTCCGTTTCCAGCCATCAGTAACATCATGCCAAGCAAAATCGGCCAAGCGTTTTTCAAGATGTAAATCATAGGCATCCCCGTCAGAAACAGCGGTCAGGTTACATCGAATTTTGGCGTTGGGATAATCTTGCAGCGACCACAATGGGTCGCCTTTGGTTATTTCCGCATCAGTAGCGAACTGTCGCCGTAGGAAAAAAACCGATATTCATCGGCGATTGCGTGCGTATAAATTTCCTTAACCTTTTCGTAACCTGCCAGGGCGGATACCAGCATCATCAATGTCGATTTGGGCAGGTGGAAATTTGTCATCAGCCCGTCGGCAATCTTGAATTCATAGCCGGGGCGAATGAAAATATCCGTATCTCCAACCCGAGCGGCGATTTCACCGCGCTTAACGGCCGCCGTCTCGATCAGGCGCAGGGCGGTCGTGCCGACGGGAATGACGCGGCCACCGTTAGTTAATGTTTCGTTAATCTTTTGCGCGGTTGCAGCCGAAACCTCGCCCCATTCGCTGTGCATTTTATGTTCGTCGATGTTCTGCACCTTGACTGGCAGAAATGTTCCCGCGCCCACATGCAGGGTGACTTCGACCGTATTAACCCCAACGTTATTGAGCCGCGCCAAAAGGTCTGCATCAAAATGCAGCGAGGCCGTAGGCGCAGCGACAGCGCCGGACTTGCGAGCGAAAATGGTTTGGTAATCCTCTCGGTCCTGATCATCGGCGGGACGTTTGGTGGCAATGTACGGTGGCAAGGGCATCGCGCCCTCGGCCTCGATTGCAGAATCAAGATCAGCGCCGGACTTATCAAAACGCAGTGTAACTTCTCCTCCGTCTTTCGATTGCACCGTAGCGTTAAGGTTCCCGAAACTAATCACGTCCCCTTCCTTTAACCGTTTGGCCGGTTTTGCCAGTGTCGACCAAGTTTCGCTAGAAATCCTTTCGAT
>JAPYON010000163.1 GCA_029938175.1 Paracoccaceae bacterium
CGACTAGGCGGTACAGATTTCGATAAAACTTTGAATGTGCGCCATTTCATGCCTCTGCTTGGCAAAGACGCACCTTTGCGCCGTGACTTTGGCAGTGGCACGGCGACGGCCCCGGTTTCGCTGTTCAACGATCTAGCCACATGGGAGAAAATCCCGTTTATGTACAGCGCCGACACCCGCCGCCTCGCCCGTGATCTACAACGCCACGCCTTGAACCACGCACCCTTCAAACGTCTGTTTGAGGTGCTGGAATTTGAACTGGAATACGAATTGTCGGTGCTGGCCTGATTGAAAAAGACGCAAGTATAGCAATATCGCACGCGGCCCTGAACCAGATGATGACCCCGCACACTACCAAGATCGTCGATGGCATGACAAAACGTTAAGCATGAGCGGATGTTGTGCGGACGATATCATCGATGTGATTTTTGTGAGCGGCTCCAATTTGATGGAATTCGTTAACAATGCGTCAACGGAAGCGCTCCCCAACGCCACGTTCCATACATCGGCGGTATTTACAGCGGTGGTAGATGGTTTGGCATTAGCCGCGGCGAAATCCTAAATCTTAACGTCCCTGCGCCCGGCCAAATCGGTTACGTATTGCCACGCCACACGCCCCGATCGGCTGCCACGCGTCTGTTGCCACTCTATCGCTTCTGCCCGTAGGTCTTCATCTGAAATCTTAATCCCCAAAGCGTCGCAATATCCGCGGATCATTGCCAGATATTGGTCCTGATCGCAGGGGTGGAAACCCAGCCACAGACCGAAACGATCCGACAGCGAGACTTTTTCTTCGACAGCCTCGGAGGGGCTAATCGCTGTAGAGCGCTCGTTCTCGATCATGTCGCGGGGCATTAGGTGGCGGCGGTTCGATGTAGCATAGAACAATACATTGTCTGGCCGCCCCTCGATCCCGCCATCCAAAACTGCCTTAAGAGATTTGTAGTGGCTGTCTTCAGGGTCAAACGATAGATCGTCGCAAAACAGCAGGAATCGCAATTCCAATCCACGCATAAGGCTCAAAAGTCGACCAATGGAGGGCAAGTCTTCCCGCTGTATTTCGATTAGTTTCAGGTCTTTGGCCTGCTTAACTACTTCGGCATGTGCTGCCTTGACCAACGAGGATTTCCCCGTGCCGCGTGCTCCCCACAGCAGGACGTTGTTCGCAGGTTTGCCGTTTGCAAATTGCAAAGTATTAGTCAGCAGCGTGTCACGCGAACGATCTATCCCGACCAAAAGGCCGATTTCGACGCGGTTCACTTGATGAACGGATTCAAGCCGGTCCGGTTCACAATGCCAAACAAACGCTTCAGCGACGCTGAAATCAGGTGCTGGAACGGGCGCAGGACTTATACGCTCAAGCGCCTGTGCAATCCGTTCCATCGGGTCCATTAGTCGTCATCCTCGTCGAATTCAGCCAACAGTGGATCGATTCCTTCTGCGTCGTCGTCACTGCTTTCCGATTTCTTCGCAGCTTCTTCAGCTTCGTCTTCGTCGTCGTAATACCCTTCGGCCCGCAGACGTTCTTCACGTTTCTTTTCGACGATTTTCACGAGCACAATCGAGACTTCGTAAAGGCCGTAAACTACTACAAACAAAATACCCTGAGTGATGACATCCGGAGGCGTAACAATCGCAGCCAGTACCAGAATGGCAACCATAGCGTATTTCCGGACCGATTTCAGACCCGCAGCCGAGACCAGCCCCGCCTTACCCATCAGGGTCAGCAGAACAGGAAGCTGGAAGCAGATTCCAAAGGCCACGATGAATTTGATCGCTAGCGCCAGATATTCCTTGATCGAACCAAAATAGAACACCTTCAGACCGTTTTCGACAATCTCTGTGTCCGGCGTAGTCTCACCGCCAAGGCCAAGCATACTCGACAGCATCGGGATAACGTTACCGAAACCAAGGAAGAAGTTCATCGCCAGCGGCATCACAACGTAATAGGCGAACGCTCCACCTGCGATAAACAGCACGGGCGAGGCAATCAGGAATGGCAAAAATGCGCCACGTTCGGTCTTATAAAGACCCGGCGCCACGAAACGCCACATTTGCATGCCGATATAAGGCGAGGTCAGGGCGAACCCGAACAGCACCGCGATTTTTACATAGGCGAAAAATGCGTCTTGCGGGGCGTCATAAAACAGCTGCGGGTCCTCGCCGCGCGCGCGCATGATGTCGGCCATTGGTTCCGCCAGAAACGACAGGATTTGTTCGGCGAAAGGGAAGCAAATTACCATACCGACAAGGAATGCAATCACCGAGCGGATAATCCGCGTGCGCAATTCCGTCAGGTGTTCGATCAACGGGGCGGTGGAGCCTTCGATTTCCGTCTCGCTATCACTCATGTCCGCGAACTTTCACTGGCTTTAGACTTGGTCTTGGGTTTCGGCTTCGGCTTGGCGGCAGTTTTCAGTTTTGCTGCCGCTTTAGGTTTTGCAGTCGCCTTCGCCTTGGGCTTGGCCGCAGTTTTCGCCGTAGGCTTTGCCGCGGCCTTAGCCTTAGGTTTGGCCTTTGGATTTGGCGCATCCTCGAC
>JAPYON010000164.1 GCA_029938175.1 Paracoccaceae bacterium
TGTTGGTAGCGCTGATCTTAGTAATGACGCGATGGTCGAATTCCCCAAATACTGGCCCCTCATGTTATATTGCCGCTCGACGGGAAGTGCTAAACACATTTTTCTGAAAGAGCATTTGAGGATAGAGACGGAGTGTTGGATGCCCCTAAATTAATTTTCGTATAAATTTAGGGTTTCACCGCGATTATGAAGTGGAAATTCGCTTAACCGGCGGCGATTCAGGTGGGATTTTTTTTAATAAAATTTAAGTCTGTCCGGTCATTTATCGAATTTTCCCCAATAATATCAGTTATAACTCTAAACGGGATATGGATACTTACGGGTTCTCATAACGACTTCGGTGGATTTGATAATTAAGGCAGAACATCGCGCTGTTTTGATGGCATCCATGAAACCTTTTGGATTGCGTATTTTGCGGAAATATTCATGCCCTAATTATCGAGACCCCGATGCTTTTACCGTCGTGGAATTATCTTTTATTGAAGAAGGTGTTCATAGCGGAAGAGCGGCTTAAACCCCGGACACGCGGATTGTGATAGTAATGCTAGCGATGAATTATGTTGTGATTATTTGTAATTACACGGACCATAAAACCAAGTATAATTTTTTGTGCAACGCACCTTCGGTAGAGGTGTTCGTTTATACTACAGCCGTAAGATATCGACCGAAGGGTGCGTAATGTGAATTTATTATGACAACCATTAATTTTTACCACACAAGCTGTAAATATTTTAGTATCTAGCGAAAGGAATCATTAGCCACTTTTTAAGCGCCAATAGCATGCAACGAAAGATGATATTATGGTCAAGCAACCTAGACCGAACAGAACCCTAGATCGCGATCTCAGAAGCCGCGTTTCATTGGAGCAAGCGGCAAGCGCAACGCGCAGGCAGTTTCTTGCACCGTCCATCGGATTTGCTTTCATTCTGATTGCCGGCCTGGTTGCCAGTTTAGTGTTGGGATGGAATTCAGAAAGCTATGTTATTATCGCTGCGTCTGCAGTTGGCGCCTATATGGCGTTGAATATTGGCGCCAACGATGTCGCCAACAATGTAGGGCCAGCGGTGGGGGCAAATGCCCTATCCATGACTGGCGCCTTGATAATCGCTGCGGTTTTTGAGAGCGCAGGAGCGCTGTTGGCCGGCGGGGACGTTGTTGGGACAATTTCAAAAAGCATTATTGATCCTTCTGCTATTGGCGACCCCCAAGTGTTTATTTGGGCGATGTTCGCCGCGCTTATTTCCGCTGCTGTCTGGGTAAATTTGGCAACCTGGATTGGTGCGCCAGTTTCCACTACGCACTCGGTTGTTGGTGGGGTATTGGGGGCGGGTATTGCTGCCGCAGGCATGGCAGCAGTAAATTGGCCCAAAATGGCGCAAATTGCTGCTAGTTGGGTCGTCTCGCCTATGCTTGGCGGGATAATTGCTGCGCTATTCCTGTGGTTTATCAAATCGCAAGTATTGGACAAGCAGGATAAAATCGCCGCAGCCCGTCGTTGGGTGCCAGTTTTAATCGGAATTATGGCAGGTGCGTTTTCAACCTATATCGCGGTTAAGGGTTTAAAGAATATCATCAAAATCGATATTGAGATGGCGTTGTTAATCGGTTTGGCTGCCTTTGTACTCGTATACTTTGCAACCAGACCCATGATTGTTAAGATGTCTGAAAGAAAAGAGAACACCAAGAAGACGGTAAGAGGGCTGTTTAAAATCCCTCTGATTTTTGCGGCGGCACTATTATCATTTGCGCACGGTGCGAACGATGTAGCTAACGCAATTGGACCGCTTGCGGCGATTGTACACACGGCTGAAGCTGGGGAAGTTCTTTCAAAGGTGACTATTCCGATTTGGGTGATGGTTGTAGGTGCGTTTGGGATCTCGTTCGGATTACTGCTATTCGGTCCAAAGTTAATCAGAATGGTTGGCGAGCAAATTACGAAGTTGAACCCACTTCGTGCCTATTGTGTGGCCTTGTCTGCCGCAATTACAGTAATTATCGCGTCGTGGTTAGGTCTGCCTGTTAGCTCGACCCATATAGCCGTCGGTGCTATTTTTGGGGTAGGATTTTTCCGTGAAGCTCATTGGCGTTTCACTACCAACAAAAAAGCCGTCGCAGCGGTAATGACAGACGAAGCTAGCAAGATAGGTACGCCAAAACGCAAGCACCGCAAGTTAGTGCGGCGTTCGCATTTAATGACGATAATTGCGGCATGGATCATTTCAGTGCCAGCCGCAGCACTTATTTCCAGTATCCTATTCCTAGGATTGTCGTCATTCGCGAGCTAGTTCTTGATTACATGTTAATTTGATTCCGGCCTGCGAAGTTAGTAAGGCCGAGAGTTTTTAGAAGTATCAGCACTTATCCGCTCCTTCAACTCCAGATCTCTAGAGATGCGATGGACCTGCTGGATAAGATCGGCGACGCGCTGGAGCATGTCCACGCTTCCCGCGCAGCCTGGGCCTGAATATGCGTAAGAAGATCGAAGAAGTACCCAGTATCGCCACCAAAATCAAAACCGAACTGGCGCAATAGCAT
>JAPYON010000165.1 GCA_029938175.1 Paracoccaceae bacterium
ATTCAACGCGTTACTATCCACTCTTAATCCATTAGATGAAGTCATCATCCCCGCCCCTTACTGGGTCAGCTATCCGGACATGGTCCGTCTGTGTGGCGGCGAACCCGTCATCGTCGCAGCCCCCATCGAAGCGGGCTTCAAAATAACGGCTGAACAGCTTGAATCGGCAATAACTTCCAAGACAAAGTGGTTCATATTTAACTCGCCCTCGAATCCCACAGGGGCCGGATATTCACGAGCGGAACTAAATGCACTAACCGACGTTTTACTGCACCACCCGCATGTTTGGGTCATGACGGATGATATGTACGAACACATTGCCTATGAACCCTTTGGATTTTGCACCCCTGCGCAGGTCGAACCGCAACTTTATGACCGCACATTAACAGTCAACGGTGTGTCCAAAGCCTATGCCATGACCGGCTGGCGGATCGGCTATGCGGCTGGTCCGGTCAAGCTGATCAAAGCCATGACCAAGGTGCAGGGGCAGTCCACCTCGAACCCAAGCTCCATCAGCCAGTGGGCGGCTGTCGAGGCCTTGAACGGCCCCCAAGACTACATCGCCAGCAGCCGCATCGCCTTTGAACGCCGTCGTGATCTGGTCGTTGACCTGCTTGGAAAAATCAATGGCATAGACTGCCCGACTCCCGAAGGGGCGTTCTACGTTTACCCATCGCTCAAAGGTCTGATCGGTAAAACCACGCCTTCCGGTGTGACGATAGCAAGCGACGAGATTTTCGCGACCGAGTTACTGGAATCCGAAGGCGTAGCCGTAGTGTTCGGGGCCGCCTTTGGCCTCTCGCCAAACTTCCGCATCAGCTATGCCACCTCGGACGAAATATTAACCGACGCATGCACGCGCATCGCCCGTTTTTGTGAGGGATTAACCTGATGTTAAACCGCCCTACTCTATATTTTCGCCGTAAGGATAACGGGGCCGCCCGTTTTCCGAACTGCCCAAGGCCATCATGCACGGCTGGATATGCAACAAATCGCGGCATTGAAACCCAATGAAGACGTGAAACCTTTTGGCAAGCAAACCCCGACCGAAGCGAAACTTACCAAAATCGCTGCATGGCATACGGATAAATCTGCGGTCCAAACGGCGCGCGACACCGCTCGCATCAACAATTTGGGCACAGATATGAACGCCGTCACGCAGTGGATCCAGTCCGGCGCGAGCGACAAACAAGTTACCGACAATGCTCAAACGATCCTGATGGCATGCATGATCTGCGGTCGACATTAGTGCGAAAAATGTCCGGAAGTTAACGCCGACTTAACGCTTCCTTAACCAATTTCACGTATAACGATTCGCACTGAGCGAAGCGGGGTTAAAACTCCACTGGTTTATCGCGCTAGAGCATTTGAATTAACCGCTACATATTTCTCGCAGCAAATCATTAAACTACAGATCCATTCGTTGCGCAGCCTGACAAGCGGTGACTACAGGCAACAAGGCTTGGGATTGGCACAACATAATCTAGCGCGGTAGACCTGACTTCGGTCACCACAGGGAGATCTTTAAACTGGAAAACCAGAAATCACGGCCAAAAGGCCTCCCCGAGATGTAAAAGACACACAGGCGCGGTGAAAGCCGGACGTCTCTTTTTCATGCGCAAAATTCTGGAAATGGTCCACATGCCACCTCATGCCCGAACACACTCCGTCCTTTATCCCGCGCCAAGTTTATTGCATAATCTCCGCAAACACCTTTAACCAACGAGCTTTCCAATGCATGATATCCGACTGATCCGCGAAAACCCCGAAGCTTTTGACGCTGGCCTTGCGCGTCGGGGTCTATCCGCCATGTCCTCGGAAATCCTTGCGCTGGACGAACATCGTCGCACTAAAATTCGTGCCGCCGAAGAGGCTCTTGCTGATCGCAACGCTGCCAGCAAACTGGTTGGTGCTGCCAAAGCTAAAGGCGACGAGGCCGCGTTTGAACGTCTGCGCGCTTTGGTTGCGGACAAAAAAGCCGAAATCGCCAAACTTGAAGAAGAATCCAAAGCTGAAACTGGGCGCCTTAACGAATTATTGATGGGTATCCCCAATATTCCAGCAGATGACACTCCGGACGGCGCAACCGAAGATGACAATGTCGAAGTTCGAAAAAGCGGCGCGGTCCGTAATTTTGCCTTTGACCCGAAGGAACACTACGAAATCCCGGGGGCCGCCAAAGGTCTAGATTTCGAGAGGGCGGCCAAGCTGTCCGGCTCGCGTTTCGTGATTCTTAATGGCGCAATGGTTCGTCTGCACCGCGCTTTGGCGCAATTCATGCTGGACACACATATCGACAAAAATGACCTTTCCGAAATGTGGGTGCCCGTTCTGGTGCGCGACGAGGCCATGTATGGTACGGGCCAATTGCCAAAGTTCGCCGAAGACAGTTACCGCACTGAAAACGGCTGGTGGCTGATCCCGACCGCCGAAGTTCCCTTAACCAACATGGTTGCGGGCGAGATCGTTGACGAGGCAACATTGCCCCGCCGCATGGTAGCCCACAC
>JAPYON010000166.1 GCA_029938175.1 Paracoccaceae bacterium
GTCCTTCATAACCTTGGCGCGAGGGTCAAAATTTTTGTAAACGCGATGACCAAAGCCCATTAAACGGAACGGATCGTTTTTGTCTTTGGCGCGTGCAATGTACTCAGGGATACGGTCAACTGTTCCAATTTCGCGCAGCATGTTCAGTGCAGCTTCGTTTGCGCCGCCATGTGCAGGACCCCAGAGACAAGCAATTCCAGCTGCGATACATGCAAACGGGTTTGCGCCGGATGAACCAGCAAGACGGACGGTTGAGGTTGACGCGTTCTGTTCGTGATCCGCATGCAGCGTAAAGATACGGTCCATTGCGCGGGCAACAATCGGATCCACGTTGTATTCCTCGGCCGGAACCGCAAAACACATGTGCAAGAAGTTGGACGCATAATCCAGATCGTTGCGTGGATAGATGAATGGTTGACCAATCGAAAATTTATAGGCCCACGCTGTAACAGTCGGCATCTTAGCAATCATACGGATCGAGGCGACTTCACGTTGCCACGGATCATTGATGTCGGTGGAATCATGGTAGAACGAAGACATCGCACCCTGAACAGCACAGACAATGGACATTGGATGCGCATCACGACGGAAGCCACGGTAGAAATACGCCATTTGTTCATGCAACATAGTGTGGCGTGTAACGCGCGGAACGAATTCGTCCAGCTGAGCGACTGTTGGCAATTCTCCGTAAAGCAGTAGGTAGCAAACTTCGAGGAAGTGAGATTTTTCTGCCAACTGGTCAATCGGATAACCTCGATATAACAGCTCACCTTTGTCACCGTCGATGAATGTGATTGCGGATTCGCAAGATGCGGTGGATGTGAAGCCCGGATCGTAAGTGAAGACGTCGGACTGCGCATATAGTTTACGAATATCCACGACATCCGGCCCCAGAGTAGGTGAGAACATATTGAGTTTATGTTCTGTGTCGTTCAAAATTAGAGTTGCTGATTTATTGCTATCGGAAACCATTTCATACCTCATATTCGGTCCATCGGACCCATTCCATCAATTCGCAAACTGGCCTACTACTCCGTGCGTTGACTTCCGAAACGTCTGACGTTCCAGATATCAGCGAGAGGCATCCTCCAGCCGTGCGATGCTTTCTTCCTTGCCGAGTTGAACCATCATTTCAAACACACTCGGCGAGATTTTCCGCCCTGTCAGGGCGACCCGAAGAGGTTGCGCGACTTTGCCAAGTTTAAGGTCTTCAGCTTCGGCAAAGGTACGAACTATTTCTTCGAGTTTTTCCAGATTCCAACTAGCATCTCGCAACCGCGAAGTCAATCCATTCAGCATACCACGGGATACCGTTGTTAGGAAATGCCCGGCTTTTTCGTCTGGAAAAAATGGACGCTCACCAAGGAAATAGTATGCCATCTCAAACAGTTCAGGAATTACCTTCGCGCGTTCCTTGATTCCATCCATACCTGAAATAAACATTGCACGTTGTTTATCGGTCAATGGAGTCATATGCTGCGACGCACCATACTTTTCAATTTCCCGCAGCAAATTCTCATTTTCTGTCGCACGAATGTGCTGACCAGACAAGTTTGCCAGTTTCTTGAAATCAAAACGCGCTGGTGACTTTCCTACATTAGACAGACTGAACCAGTCGATCGCCTGCTCGGTGGTAAAAAAGTCGTCGTCCCCGTGGCTCCACCCCAGTCGTGCCAGATAGTTCCGCATCGCTTCGGGCAGATATCCCATGTCGCGATAAGCCTCGACCCCCAGCGCCCCGTGACGTTTAGACAATTTCGCGCCGTCTGGCCCGTAAATCAGGGGGATATGCGCATAAATAGGTAAATCCCAGCCCATTGCTGTATAAATAAGACTTTGGCGGGCTGCATTGGTCAGGTGGTCGTCGCCACGAATAACGTGGGTCACGCCCATGTCGTGATCGTCTACAACTACTGCAAGCATATACGTCGGCGTCCCATCCGAGCGCAGCAGGATCATATCATCAAGTGTCTCGCCCTTCCACGTGACAGAGCCCTGAACTTGGTCCTCTATCGTAACTTTGCCCTGACGTGGGGCTTTTAGGCGTACGACGAATGGTGCATCAGGCGCTGTAGCCGGATCCGCGTCGCGCCAAGGCGAGCGGAATAACGGCGGGCGTTTGGCAGCCCGTGCTTCATTGCGAAACGCGTCTATTTCTTCCTTCGTCGAATAGCATTTATACGCTGCACCCTTCGCCAGCATCTCAAGCGCGACTTCGGCATGGCGATCTACACGGCTGAATTGGCTGACCGGCTCGTCATCCCAGTCAAGACCCAGCCAGCGCATCCCGTCCAAAATTGCGTCAGCGGCCTCGGGGGTATAACGTTTCCTATCTGTATCTTCGATCCGCAGAAAAAATTTGCCGCCCTGATTGCGGGCGAACAGCCAGTTGAACAGGGCAGTCCTTGCCCCGCCTATGTGCAAATAACCTGTGGGCGAGGGGGCAAAACGCGTGACGACTTGGGACATGGATTAACCTTTTGG
>JAPYON010000167.1 GCA_029938175.1 Paracoccaceae bacterium
GTATTTGGAGGTCCGTCATTTGTTAATTGTGAGACCAGTTCTGTCCGAGTACCGTTGTCGGTTGCCGAGCCCTGCCATGAATATTGGTTCCCGTCATATTCAAATGAAAAGGAACTTACATAGCTCATATTGCTCGCAAAAGTTCCGGAAATTGTCGGCCTGACTATGTTGGCTACGTTGCTGACCCCAAGTTGTGCTTCCAACATAGACGCCAAATCGCTTATGCTCTTCGTATCCGCTTGAATGGAACCATTCGATATCAAATCTCCAAACTGATTTGCGGAGTTACTGTCAAACGCATTGGGGCTGAATATTAAGATAGGGCTATTATTGCCGCTTGTTTTATAGCTCAATGACATTTTCTTGCCATTAGGCAGCGTTGAGAAGCACGATGTTGAATTGGACACGGTTGTGCCGTTAAACGCCGCGGTATTAAAAATGCCCATACTATCACAAGCGCTTACATTATACTCGTGCCCACTTTCTACGTAAACGACCGATCCGAATGCAAATAGGTATGACGGCCATGACACAGCCAACAGCATAAAGAAGGCCGCGATAGTGGGCCTAGTAGAAACAGATTTCACTTATACGTCCCCAGTTTATTCATGCCGCTTTTCACCAAGCGGTCAGTTATCGAAAATATTGCAAATACGTGCCACCAGAGCAACACCTTTTCTTGATGTAGGTCATCCTTTACGCAGCAGAAAGTAGCTTCCACCGGACTTGGAAATGAACCCAAAGTGGGCATAGGGATCTCGTTCTATACCCGCATTTCCCAAGTACATTACTGAATTGACTTCAATACTGTCTGTATTTGTGATATATTACAGTAAGTTATCTTCGTTTGGAGGCGTGTAATATGGCACACCCAATGGGTGCAGGATCAAGAGGCGATTTCAGACTGGATTTTGACCACTCAGTCAGACTTGAATTTCGTGGATCACAGTTGAGTTCTGACGGCGGCTTGCTGCTGATGCGTGAACTTGATGAAGCACTTGGGCTATCGAGCCTTGCCGCGGCATCCCTATCCGAGACCCGTAAAGGCCGTAACTGTACACATCTTATGACTGGTCAGCTTCAACAGTCCCTCTATGGTCGGGTGGCAAGCTATGAAGACGTGAATGATGCGGAACGCTTGTCGCGTGATCCTGTGATGCGCCAGATTGTGGGTAAGGCTGGGCAAGGTGAACAAGGAGCTTCCACGTCTCAAATGAACCGCTTTGAAACACAGGTATTATCTACGGCCGATAACAGGACTGCACTGGCTGGCTTGAGCGGGCAATGGATTGATCGCTTTTTTGAACGCACAGATATGTTGTCCTCTATCACACTGGACATGGACAGTTCTGTCAGCCCCACCCATGGCAATCAAGAAGGGACAGTCTGGAATTGGCACTTCAAGTGCAAGTGATATCACCCTTTGTTCGTGTTCAATCAATTCGGCATGCTGGAATGCTGTAGCTTGCGTGATGGCAATGTTCACAGTGCGCATGATTGGCATGCTGTTATGGAACCTGTGCTACAGCGGTACGCAGCACACGACATCCCTAAGTTCTTTCGCGGCGATGCCGCCTTTGCCACGCCTGTGCTTTACGAACGTTTGGAAGAGGCTGATTATTCATATGCCATTCGCCTGAAGAAGAACACCATACTGCAAAGTTACATTACTCACCGCCTAACGCGCCCAGTGGGTCGTCCGTCCAAGACAAAGGTCAAACGCTTCTATGAGGATTTCGACTATCAGGCGCAAAGCTGGGGCGCGCCACGCCGTGTGATCGCAAAAATAGAATGGCACCCAGATGAATTGTTTCCCCGCGTGGGCTTTATCGTAACCAACATGACGGGTGAACCAGAGGATGTCACAAAGTTCTACAATCAACGCGGTAAGGCAGAACAGTATATCAAGGAAGGCAAATACGCCCTCAACTGGACGCGCCTGTCTTGCAAACGGTTTTGCGACAACGAGGTTCGCCTCCAGATGCACGCTCTAGCCTACAACATGATGGCTTTCCTTCAGGCCATAGACTTACCAGAACCCATGACTGATTGGTCATTGACCAGTTTGCAAACAAAGCTGATCAAGATCGGGGCCAGAATGGTGCGCCACGCACGGACCGTCACCTTCCAATTGGCTGAGGTCGCTGTCAGTGCTCCCATGATCAAAGCCATCCTCGCTTCCATACAGCGTCTCAGGGCACCACCGATATGTGCATAACACCGCGCAGCCCAAAAACCACACAAAAGCGGCTCAACAAGTGTGTTCTAAAAACGCAAAAGACACACAAAACGTGCAACGACAGACAAAAATACACCAAAACGGGAGAATAACGAATGGGAGTGCATGCTAAAATCAGCGATATACTTGATCCAAGGCCCAAAATAGTGCAGCTATCACTACATGAACGCTTACTTGGGAAATGTCGGTCTATATGTACATTCAGGCGTAACGACGACTACATGTACAAAATCATCAATCAGT
>JAPYON010000036.1 GCA_029938175.1 Paracoccaceae bacterium
CCATTTCACCTGTGCGTTCGGGGACAACAGCCCGTAAATACGCTCCACCAGCAACGAGTGTTCGGCAACGGAATACGGAAACTCTCCGTAAGTTTGACCGTTCCAGCGTGCGACAAAAGCCAAACCGTGGGCGATATCCTCGATCTCGACATCCAGCGGCGAAGGATCCAGAAGATCCAGCCGCCGTCCCGATAACATTCTTTGCCATGCGCGTGCGCTCATCCATGCCTCCGTAGTTCCATGCTTTGACATATCGCGAAACCGCGCCGGATGCACCCCAGTTATTTCCCAAATCGTGACGTTCTGCCTTGACGCCGCGCCAGAATCCAGAGAGCTCTGCGATGAAAGGTTTCAAACATGTCTGTTCCTCCGCCATCCGTCTTGCCAGATAGCAGCCCAACCGCGACTCCGGTTCCGCCTGCGGCAGAGAAAAATAACGTTAAAGCAATCATCTGGCTGCTAGTTTCTGTCGTCGGGGCCAGCGCCATGACCATCGCCGTGCGACAAGCTTCGTTAAGTATGGACAGCCGAATGATTGTGCTGTTTCGCGCCGTGCTTTCATCCTTGGTGATCCTGATCGCGCTCGGCATGTTCACCAGGTTGCGCCACCAAATGCGCTTCTCGCTCCCCGGTTTGCATCTGTTTCGCGGTACGTTGATTGCATTTTCAACGCATCTCGGATTTTACACTATTGCGAATATTCCCGTCGCAACGGCAACGGTGTTGTTCTTTATGGGACCGATCTTCGCGACAGTGTTCTCCAGCGTTCTACACTCAGAACACGTGGGGCCACGGCGCTGGTCGGCAGTTATAGCCGGTTTCATAGGTGCTGTTATTGTCCTGAGGCCCGGTTTCTCGGAATTCCACCCCGCTATGCTTACGGCGCTTGGCAGCTCATTACTGTTCGCATTGGCGTTAACATTGTCGCGCCAACTCGCCACTGCCGATGGCCCACTGGCAACGTATCTCTCGTCCGTGGTCATAACTGCCATCATCACGGTTCCGCTGGCTGTGCCGATTTTTAACATTCCTATAGGGGTCTTGATTTTGTTGGCATTGGCGGTCGTTGCTATCACCAGCGCGGTGCGCGGGTATGCCGATATCGAGGCCTATCGATTGGGCGAATCCGCCGTCCTCGCCCCCGTTGCCTATCTGAGGTTAGTGCTAATTTCCATCGCTGGGTACTTCTTGTTTGACGAAGTCCCAGACCTGCCAACCGTCATTGGGGCAAGCTTGATCGTAGCGGCCACACTCTACATAGCGCTACGTGAGGCGAAGCTGCGTCGCGCCAATCGCTAAAACGTTTTACGAGCCTTCAATGCGGCGGTAATAGTGCCGTCGTCCAGATAATCCAGTTCGCCGCCGATGGGAACGCCTTGCGCGAGCGAGGTCACGCTCGCCCCGCTGCCTTCCAACTGATCCGCGATGTAATGCGCCGTGGTCTGGCCATCAATCGTAGCACTTAAGGCAAGAACGACCTCGGGAACGCCACCTTTTTTCACTCGAGTAACCAATCGTGGAATTTGCAATTCCTCCGGCCCGATCCCGTCGAGCGCGGACAAAACCCCGCCCAAAACATGATACCGCCCTTTGAATGCCAAAGACCGTTCCATCGCCCAAAGATCTGCCACATCACTTACGACGCAAATCACATTCGTGTCGCGCTTCGGGTCAGCACAAATTCCGCAAGTATCCGAAGTTCCGACATTGCCACAGATTGCGCATTCACGCACAGTCGCAGCAACCTCGGTCAGCGAGCGCGCCAACGGCTCGAGAAGAACGGTTCGCTTCTTGACCAACTGCAACACAGCACGCCGCGCTGAGCGCGGGCCCAAACCCGGCAGTTTTGCCATCAAGCTGATGAGTTGATCAATCTCTTTACCCGCGCTATCCGACATCTACATGCTCGGAAAATTCATGCCCTCGGGCAGTTTCATTCCCGCAGTGACTTCGGCCATTCCCGCCTGCATCGCCTCGTTAGCCTTGGCTTGCACGTCTTTTATAGCTGCGAGGATCAGGTCCTCGACCACCTCTTTATTGTCAACATTGAACAACGTGGAATCAATGTTTAAACCCTTCAATTCACCCTTGGCGTTCGCCGTGCAGGTTACCATGCCCGCACCGGACTCGCCCGTGACTTCTATGTTTTCAAGTGCGGCCTGTGCATCGGCAATCTTGCCCTGCATCTCCTGCGCCTGCTTCATGATCTTGGCCATATTGCCAAGTCCGCCTAAACCTTTAAGCATTTCTTAATCCTCACCAAAGGGATCGAGCGGATCCCAGTTATCATTCAAATCATCTACGTCATCAGGGTCAATCGGCACGATATCTTCATTACCGGCCCCGTCGAATTCGTTGCCGCGCACGCCCTTTATCTCGGACCCCGGAAATGCGATCAGCACCGATTGCACCATCGGATGTGACATCGCTTGCGTGTACATGTCGTTGCGATGTTCATCCTTCACCTCACCAATAGTTTTCCCGCCACCAGAACTGGCAACCGTAATTACCCAGCGCACACCCGTCCAGTTTTGCAACCGAGAGGCCAACTGCGACGCCAGCTTGGTCGGTGCCCTTTCCGTCGGTTCGAATTCGATGCGACCCGGGCTGTACTTAACCAGCCGGACATAGTTTTCAACCTCGACCAGCAGCTTCATATCGCGACGCATGCGGATAAGCTGAACTACATCCTCAAACCGGGCATACCGCGCCAGCGCGTCCATGTTCGGTTCCGCCGCTAGCATTGCCGTCGCGCCGTTCTGTGTTACAGAACGGGTTGCACCGCCAGACACAGCAGTCGTGCTACCACCTCCGCCAGTCACACGCCCATCGCCGCCGCTACCTCCGGGTGGTTTAGGGGCATCTTGTAACTTGCGCACCAAATCATCGGGGCTGGGTAAATCGGCAATATGGGTTAGGCGAATAATCGACATCTCGGCAGACATCATGGAATTCGGAGCCGCCGAAACCTCTTCTAACGCTTTCAACAGCATTTGCCACATGCGGGTCAGAGCGCGCATCGGCAACCCGTCAGCCATCGCCAATCCACGCGCACGTTCATCGGGGTTTACAGTCGGATCTTCGGCCGCCTCGGGCGAGATCTGTACGACGCTAACCCAGTGTGTCACCTCGGCCAGATCACGTAGGATGGCCAATGGATCGGCCCCGTCGGCATATTGCGAGGACAGCTCGTTCAACGCCGCTGCCGTATTGCCGCGCATGATCATATCGAACAAGTCCAATACACGACCACGATCCGCCAAGCCAAGCATGGCACGCACTTGATCAGGTGTCGTTTCCCCTGCCCCGTGCGCAATAGCCTGGTCCAGCAGAGACTGGGCGTCCCGAACCGAACCCTCCGACGCGCGTGTGATCAACGCCAAAGCATCGTCCGTTATCGCCGCGGTTTCCTTGCCAGCCAATTCTCGCAGATGTCCGATCATAACTTCGGGTTCAATCCGGCGTAAATCAAACCGCTGGCAACGAGACAGAACCGTCACCGGAACTTTGCGAATTTCGGTCGTGGCAAAGATAAACTTAACATGTTCTGGCGGTTCCTCCAGCGTCTTCAACAGTGCATTGAAGGCGGAGGTGGACAGCATGTGCACTTCGTCGATGATATAGACCTTGTACCTTGCCGAGGCAGCGCGGTAGTGAACACTTTCGATTATTTCGCGGATGTCACCGACGCCAGTACGCGAGGCGGCGTCCATCTCCATCACGTCAACATGACGCCCTTCGCGGATGGAAACGCATTGATCACAAACTCCGCAGGGTTCAATCGTGGGTCCACCATTTCCATCAGGGCCAATACAGTTCAAACCCTTCGCAATAATTCGCGCAGTGGTGGTTTTACCCGTGCCGCGAATACCGGTCATGATGAACGCATGGGCAATCCGGTCAGCCTCGAACGCGTTCTTTAATGTTTGCACCATTGCGTCTTGACCGATAAGGTCGACAAATGTCTCGGGACGGTATTTGCGCGCAAGAACTTGATATGCGGGTTTTGTAGTATCGGTCATTGTGGGATCCCTGTTGCGTCTGCCGAAATTCTAGATGCTAGCGCAGTGAATTACGAGTCTCCTTTCTGAATATCAACCCAACTCACCAATAATCCGTTAACCATTCGTTATTTCTGTGCCATATAACTGAAAACGCTTTTTGAGGCTGGAGAGTTTTATGAAACTTGTAATGATCGGTGCTGGCTACGTTGGATTGGTGTCCGGCATATGTTTTTCAGATTTCGGCCATCAGGTCATCTGTGTGGAAAAAGATAGCGCTAAACTGGCCAAACTGCGTTCCGGAGAATTGTCCATTTTCGAGCCTGGACTGGACGTCATGATGGAACGAAATACGCGTGAGGGGCGGCTGCATTTCTCGGATGACCTAGAAAGCGCGATAGTTGATGCTGATGCCGTGTTCATTGCGGTCGGGACTCCTTCCCGGCATGGCGACGGGTATGCCGACCTGAGCTACGTTTATGATACTGCGCATGAACTGGGGGCAAAGCTCTCTACTGACACTGTGATCGTCATTAAATCCACTGTGCCGGTAGGGACAAACCGCGAAGTCAAAAAGATCATTGCAGACTGTGGCCCAAAGGCAGATTTCCAGATTGTCTCGAATCCCGAATTCCTGCGCGAGGGTTCGGCAATCGAGGATTTCATGCGCCCTGATCGCATTATCGTCGGCGTTGAAACCCCGGAGGCGGAAGCGGTTATGCGCAACATTTATCGCCCACTTAACATCCGCGAGACGCCCGTAATGGTTACAGATTTGGAAACCTCCGAAACAATAAAGTACGCAGCAAACGCTTTTCTAGCTATGAAAATAACGTTTATAAACGAAATAGCAGACTTGTGCGAGAAAACTGGTGGGGATGTTCAGCAGGTTTCCAAAGGCATCGGTTTGGACACGCGGATCGGTGGCAAGTTCCTGCATGCCGGACCGGGGTATGGCGGCAGTTGCTTCCCCAAAGACACGCTGGCGTTGGTGCAAACCGGCCAACGTTATGGAGTGCCTCAGCAGATTATCGAGACAGTCGTGGCGGTTAATAACGCACGTAAATCGGCTATGTATGACAAAATCGTCAAAGCGTGTGGGGGCAGCGTTAAGGGCAAGAGAATTGCTGTTCTGGGCGTTACTTTCAAGCCGAATACCGATGACATGCGTGACGCGCCAAGCCTTGTGATCCTGCCAGATCTGATCGAAGGTGGCGCCAGCATCACCGCTTGCGATCCCGAAGGAGGCGTCGAGGCGCGGCAGCTTTTGCCGGGCGTAGATTGGGTTGATGATGCTTACTCGGCAGCGGACGGCGCGGACGCCCTGGTGATTATCACCGAATGGAACGCTTTTCGCGGCCTCGATCTCGGGCGAATTAATGAATTGTTAACCACTTCTGTGTTCATTGACCTCAGAAACATTTATCCAGTCGACGCGGTCGAGGCGGCAGGTTTGGTGCTAACCGGAGTCGGCAAAGGCTCAATAAAAGGTTAAAAATATGCGTAAGGTGTTCGTTACAGGCTCAGCTGGATTTATTGGCTACCATTTGTGTCAAATGCTGCTGGATGAGGGCTTTCAGGTTGTCGGCTTCGACGGCATGACCGACTATTACGACGTGACGTTAAAACAACGTCGTCAACAGATACTGTTGCAAAACTCGAATTATTCCACACATCAAGCAATGCTAGAAGACGTCGACGGATTGCGCCGTGCTTACGAAGCTGCGCAGCCAGATATTGTCGTGCATCTGGCTGCACAAGCTGGCGTTCGATACAGCCTTGAAAACCCTCGGGCGTATCTCGAAGCTAACATCGTAGGAACATTCAACCTGATGGAGCTGACACGGGAGTTCGGGGTAGATCACCTGCTGATGGCCTCGACCTCGTCTGTTTATGGTGCGAACGAGGACATGCCATTTGCCGAGACGGACAAAACCGAAACCCCGTTAACGCTTTATTCTGCAACGAAAAAGGCTACCGAGGGGATGGCACATTCCTATGCTCATCTTTGGAAAATCCCGACAACCATGTTCCGCTTTTTCACAGTATACGGCCCGTTTGGTCGACCCGATATGGCATTATTCAAATTTGTAAAGGCGACTTTGGCTGGCGAACCGATCGATGTATATAATCATGGTAATATGTCTCGGGATTTCACTTACGTCACAGATTTAGTGCGCGGCATCCGGTTACTAATCGACGCCGTTCCAGCCCAACCAGAAAGCCCTGATGCGATCCATGACGGCGACAGTCTTAGCCCTGTCGCACCTTACCGAACCGTTAATATTGGAAACTCCGACAAGGTATCCCTTGATGCATTTATCGAGGCGATGGAGGCAGCTTTGAACATGAAAGCTGTGCGTAACAATATGGAGATGCAGAAAGGCGATGTTCCTGCGACTTGGGCGAACGCAGCGCTGTTGCAACGACTGACAGGGTATAAACCGGAAACCGACGTGAAAGATGGCGCTGCAAAATTCGTCAGCTGGTATCGAGATTATTACAACATTTAAACGAAAACGCCGCCGAAATTCGACACCATTTTTTGTTAACCATTTGTTGATTATTTCTCAGTTTCTGCCGACTCTTCTTCTGTTAAACGCTGACCATTAGCCCAGAAACCATCGTATTCTTCGCCGCTAGCATAACGCATCAAACCGCGGCCCTGACGTTGGCCCTTGCTAAAGGGGCCCTCGTAAACATCACCGTTGGGATAGCGCGCAACACCCTCTCCGTCGGTTTCACCAGCTTTCCAGCCACCAGAATATTCAAAACCGTCGGGCATAGTGATCGTTCCTGCGCCCTCGCGCTGGCCATTGATAAACCCGCCCGTGTAAAGCGTTCCGTCGGCATATGTCGCTACACCTTCACCGTGGCGCAGGCCGTTTTCCCAATCGCCCGTGTATTGATACCCGTCTTGATAAACCATCGTGCCCTTGCCGTGGCTCTTAGCGTTAAGGAACTCCCCCTCATAGACCAATCCGTTACCGTATTTAGCGATTCCGTTACCTTGAATAATTCCGCTAACCCAGTTGCCCTCATAGGAACCGCCATCTGGATAGGTGATCGTCCCGGTTCCATGGGCCACATCGCTCAGGAACGCCCCAACGTAGACCGATCCATCGGGATAAGTGACCTCGCCAGTCCCCTCCATCAGGCCCTCAACCCAATCACCATTGTAAATGTAGCCGTCAGCACCGTTAAAGACACCTTGACCATGGCGTAGATCGCCAGCGAATGCACCTTCATAACGGTAGCCTGACGCGTAAATCGCTAAACCTCGCCCTTGCCGCTGGCCCTTAACCATGTCACCTTCATAGCGGTCGCCGTTCGCCTGTGTCAGAACACCTGCACCGTTGATCTGGCCGTCTTCCCAACTGCCCGTATAGACCAACCCATCGGGCAACGTCAGACTGCCCGTTCCCTGACGAGCACCACGCACAATATCGCCGTCATAAATCGCGCCATCGGAATATGTAATTGTCGCTTTACCGTGCTTGCTCCCTTCGACCCAGTCACCATCGTAACGGTACCCGTTTTCACTGGTCATAACGCCCAATCCGTGATGGAACGCATTTTCAAATTGACCTTCATAGCGAACGCCGTTGGCATAAACCGCTACTCCGTCACCGGCAATCTTTCCATCAATCCAGCCGCCTTCATAAATCCCGCCATCAGCAAAAATAACCTTTCCTTGCCCTTCAGGGCGGCCATTAACAAACACGCCCTCGTAAACAGAGCCATCTGGATAGGTCGCTTTGCCCATTCCTTCGATTCGGCCAGCAACCCATTCTCCGGTGTACTCATACCCGTTCGGCAGACGATATATCCCCTGCCCGTGCTGTTTGCCGCCAAGAAATTGGCCCTCGTATATTCCACCAGTATCATATTGCTTAATCTGAACGGTGCCATCTCGCGAAATAGCAGGCGTAGCTGCCAATATTGCGAGTGTTGTTCCAAAAAGAATGAATTTTTTCAAACTGCTCTACCGGAGTTCAAATCTCCAGCTCCCTAATTATTGTCACGAATGGACCGCAACCCTAGATTTATCAGGAACACTATGGATATCTGCACGTTCTGACAACGGCTTTTTGCAAACATTGGCAGGGCTACGCCAACAAGCCGCCTAATAGCTTGTGCTTCCCCATGTTAAAATAGTATTTCCTTTCGTGACCACATCACCGGAGGATTAAATGTCCGTTAATTTTTGCATAACGCTTTGCCAGTTAAACCCGACAGTGGGCGATATTTCCGGCAATACAGCGAAAGCTGTCGTTGCGCATAAACGTGGCAGGTCGGTGAATTCTGATTTTGTGGCCCTGCCGGAAATGTTCCTGACAGGCTATCAAACGCAAGATCTCGTGACGAAGCCGGCGTTTCTGGATTCTGTTGCTGGCGGTTTAACCAAACTGGCCGCCGAATGTGCCGACGGCCCCGCCCTTGGAATAGGCGCGCCGGTGGTTGAAAACGGTAAGTTATATAACGGGTATTTTGTGCTCAAAGGTGGCAACGTTCATGCGCTAACGTTAAAGCGCTACCTGCCAAACGATCAGGTCTTCGATGAAAAACGCCTGTTCGAGAGCGGCCCAATGTCGGGCCCATTCTCCCTTGGACCGATCCGCATCGGGACGCCGATTTGCGAAGATTCGTGGCACGAAGACGTCTGTGAAACTATGGCTGAAAGCGGTGCTGAACTGTTGCTGATCCCCAATGGATCCCCATATTACAGTGGCAAATTCGATCGCCGCATGAACCACATGGTTAGCCGCGTTGTAGAAACCGGTTTGCCTCTGATCTACCTGAACATGGTTGGCGGACAAGACGATCAGGTTTTCGACGGAGGGTCATTCGTGCTGAACCCCGGTGGCAAAATGGTTGTGCGGATGCCATTGTTCGACGAAGCCTGTACAGAGGTCGTATTTGAGCAAACGCCAGACGGTTGGCGTGCCCTGGAAGGCGAACTTGCCGACCATCCCTCACTGGCCGAACAGGAGTACCGCGCGATGGTCGAGGGCTTGCGTGATTATATGCGCAAGACCGGATTTTCAAAGGTAATTCTTGGCCTTTCCGGAGGCGTGGACTCAGCCATCGTTGCAACCATTGCTGCGGATGCGTTGGGAGCGGAAAATGTGCATTGCGTGATGCTCCCTTCGGAATACACCTCGCAGGAATCGCTGGATGACGCTGCGGATGTAGCTAAATCGCTGGGCTGCCGACTGGATACCATGTCAATTTCTGAAGGGCGCGCAGCGATCACCAATACGCTGGCCCCAATGTTTGAAGGATTAAACGCCGATCTAACCGAAGAAAACATCCAGTCGCGCCTGCGTGGTTTGCTGCTGATGGCGATGTCGAACAAGTTAGGCGCGATGCTGTTGACCACGGGAAATAAATCCGAAGTCGCCGTAGGATATGCGACGATTTATGGCGATATGGCGGGCGGGTATAACCCGATCAAAGACCTTTACAAAACTCGTGTATTCGCGACTTGCCGTTGGCGTAATGACAATCACTCAGCGTGGATGAAAGGGCCGAGCGGTGCCGTTATCCCGTTGAATATCATTGAAAAACCACCGACGGCCGAGTTGCGCGAGAGCCAGAAAGACGAGGATTCATTGCCGCCTTATGACATTCTCGATGGCATTCTGACGATGCTGATGGAAGGAGATGCCTCGGTTGTCGATTGTGTGGCGGCCGGATATGACCGCGAAACCGTAAAACAGGTTGAACACCTGTTATATATAAGCGAATACAAACGCTTCCAGTCGGCCCCCGGCCCGCGCCTGACTAGACGCGCATTCTGGCTGGATCGCCGCTATCCTATTGCCAACCGTTGGAGAGACCCTTCATGACTACGACCCGTTTCGCCCCTTCGCCCACCGGTTATTTACACATCGGAAATCTGCGGACTGCACTATTTAACTGGGTGATTGCCCGCAAGGCTGGTGGCACGTTTATCCTGCGTCTAGACGACACCGATCCAGAGCGTTCCAAACCTGAATTTGCCGATCAAATCAAACGCGATCTTGAATGGTTAGGTCTGACATGGGACCGCGTTGAAACGCAGTCTTCACGGTTGGATCGTTACAATGCTGCGGCAGATGAACTACGCACACCTGGCCGATTTTATGAGTGCTTTGAAACACCTACGGAACTGGACCTGAAGCGCAAAAAACAACTTAATATGCGCAAACCTCCGGTCTATGACCGCTCGGCGCTGTCGCTGTCGGACGGGGAAAAGGATGCACTGAGGGCTGAGCGTTCAGGTCATTGGCGCTTCAAGTTGAACCACGAACGGATCGAGTGGAATGACGGAATTTTGGGCGATTTATCCATTGATGCGGCCAGCGTTTCGGACCCTGTTTTGATCCGTGGTGACGGTCAATTTTTGTATACTCTGGCGTCGGTTTGTGACGATGTGGATTTCGGGATTACGAATGTGGTGCGCGGTTCGGATCATGTGACTAATACTGCCACGCAAATCCAGATTATCGAGGCGCTTGGTGGGGCTGTTCCGACATTCGCGCACCATTCGCTGTTAACTGGACCACAGGGTGAGGGGTTGTCGAAACGTCTTGGCACTTTGGCCCTAAAAGACCTGCGGGAACAAGGGGTTGAACCTATGGCATTGCTTTCGCATCTGGCACGTTTGGGATCATCTGAGCCGGTCGAGTTACGCCAGAATATGGCCGATTTGATTGACGGGTTTGACTTGTCGCGGTTCGGGTCGGCGCCGACGAAATTTGATGTTGCTGACCTTGGAGCACTGTCGGCTAAGCTGTTGCATTATATGGATATTAGTCGTGTCCAGGGTGATCTTGATGCGCTGGAAATTCCTACTGAATTGGCAACTCCGTTCTGGGAAATGGCCCGCGAAAATATCGAGACACGTGCGGATTTAGCCGGTCTTTGGGCGCTATGTCGTGACGGTGTCGAACCGTTAATCGACACCGAAGACATTGATTTTATTTCAAAATCTATGAATCTGCTGCCCGCCAACCCACGGTCTGATACTTCGTGGAAGGAGTGGACTACTGCGGTGAAGGAAGCAACGGGGCGTAAGGGCAAGGGCTTGTTTATGCCGCTTCGCAAGGCGCTGACGGGCATGTCGCACGGGCCGGATATGTCGAAGTTGTTGCCGCTGCTGCAAAACATCGGCGGGCGTTAACCTTTAGCTAAAAATCGCGAAATTCCGTGTGAACAACGCGTATCTATGGTTTCGTTAACCTTTTACGAGACGTAGCGGGGAAACTACCCGCCGTTCGCCCATTTGTCGTGCCAAGTAGGCAGCGCATCTCCGGATGCGGACCTCGCCTCATAAACGCCGCGCGCGATGGCGCGGGACAGACATTGGGATGCCGCCTGACCAAGCATTAAGTGGTCGAGTATTGGATTGGTTAATTCCCTTTTTCCTGTCGCTGCCGCAAAAACCAAATCTCCGTCAAATGGCGTATGACTAGGAACGATTGCGCGCGCCATTCCGGCATGGGCGATCACCGCAAGTCTTTTCGCTTCGGCTTTGGTCAACTTGGCGTCTGTGGCAATAATCGCGATCGTCGTATTCGCTCCGGTAACTGGTGGCGTAAATGGATTTGCATATACGAGTGGGTGGAGCTTGGTAGCAGGTCCGTGGTTGCCATATTCGCCGTCAATTTCAAATGGCGCCGCCCAAAAATTCTTCTGTTCTTCCTGAACTACCGAACCTAATGGATTAACTGCGACCAGTGCCCCAACTGTAATGCCATTTACGAGAACTATTGATGCCGAGCCAAGCCCACCCTTTAGTTCCCGCGTGGTTGCACCTGTCCCAGCGCCAACGCTTCCCAAAGAGAAGCCTCTGGAAACGTTCGCAAGCGCTTCCTTTCCGAGACGTTTATAAGGATTGTCATCCCAACTCTTGTCGCCGCCATTAAGTAAATCATTCAAGATGGCGCCCGGAACGATCGGCACGAACTGGTCTCCGATAGGGAAGCCGCGACCCATATTTCGTAATTCGTCGCATACGCCCGACGGGGCATCCAGCCCAAAAGCAGAACCACCTGACAAAACCAGTGCGTCAGCTTCCTGAACAAACTTATCAGGTGACAGCAAGTCCGTTTCACGCGTACCGGGCGAGCCCCCCATAATGTCAACGGCAGCTATGAACGGAGTTTCACCGAACAAAACAGTGGTGCCGGATTTCAACCGATCATCCTGCGCGTTGCCGACCAATATACCTTCGACATCAGTGATCAGATTACGTGGACCTACCTTCATATGCAGCGCCCTCCGTCAACTTCCATGGCGACACCTGTAATCATGCTGGCCTCGTCGGAGCAAAGGAAGCAGGCAGCGTTTCCCATGTCTTCGGGGGTCGAGAACCGACCGATCGGGATGGTTGCGATGAATTTGGCGCGGATTTCGGGGGTGTCCTCGCCCATGAAGGATTTCAGCAGCGGGGTTTCGCCGGCCACCGGATTGATGGCGTTCACGCGAATGCCTTTGGGGGCCAGTTCAACTGCCATGGCCTTGGTCGCGGTTATCATCCAGCCCTTCGAGGCGTTATACCAGTTCAGATTCGGCCGAGGGCTGACCCCCGCCGTTGACGCGACATTCAGGATCACGCCAGTGTTGCGGGATTTCATGTGCGGGACGATGTTTTTGGCGGTCAGGAAAACAGATTTTGCGTTAACGGCCAGCACGCGATCGAATTCTTCTTCAGTTACATCTTCAAGCGGCGTCGGAAGGTGTGTGATGCCAGCGTTGTTCACTAGGATGTCGATGTGGCCCATCTCGGCAATTGCTGCATCGGCCATCGCCTTAACGCTGCCCGAGTTGGCAACGTCAACAGTGCAGGCAATAGCGCCCGTTGCGACGGCCATCTCCAGTGCCGCATCGCCGTTAATGTCGGCAATCATCACGGTTGCACCCGCGGCGATGAACTTCTGGACAATACCGGCGCCAAAACCCGATGCACCACCTGTTACGATAGCCGTTTTACCTGAAAGCCTCATGGTTTCTCCTGTCTGTTTGCTCAATGGTGGCACCGTTACCGCCTCCGCGCAAGCTCTCTGTATAGGACCTAAAAGGATACGTAGATTTCGTCTGTAATCCGATGCCAGTGACCCCTTTTTGGTAAGATATCGTCGTTCCAGACCAGCCACGCGTCCAGCCTGTCGGCTACGCGGCGCAATGACAGGATTTCGGCGCGGCGGCGGGCGCGTTGGACCTCCGATGCGATTCGAGACATCGGCCTGACAGCACGAGAACGGCAAGTTGTAATGCTGCTGCGCAAAGGTCGAACCAGCAAAGAGATCGCACGAAGCCTGTCCATCTCGCCCCGAACGGTCGAGGATTACCGCGCCACCCTGCTCGCGAAATTCGAGGTCAGGAACGTCGCGGAGCTGCTGGCACATTTAGTCGGGAACGACCTGGCTTAGGTTAACTACCGCGCGATTGTTTTTCGATGATACCGGAGGTGCCTTCGCGGCGTTCTAGCTCGGCTAGAACATCGTCCCATTTCACCCCGCGCGAAGACAGCATTACCAGCAGGTGAAACAGCACGTCGGCTGCCTCTTCGGTCAGGTTCTTGGGATCGTCCTTGGCAGCAGCGATAATTGCCTCGATGGCTTCTTCGCCAAACTTCTCGGCACATTTATATGGGCCACGCGCAAACAGCTTGGCTGCATACGAGTTTTTTTCGTCGCCACCTTTGCGGCTTTCTATTGTCCGCGCTAGGCGGGTCAGGACATTTTCCATTATAATCTTACCGGTACGCCGGCCTCTTGCATAAATTCTTTTGCTTCACGGATTGTATAGTCGCCAAAATGAAAAATGGAAGCCGCTAGGACTGCTGACGCGTGTCCCTCAACGACTCCATCCACAAGGTGTTGCAAGTTCCCCACACCACCCGAGGCGATTACAGGCACCGGAACTGCATCTGCAATGGCGCGCGTTAACGGCAGGTTAAAGCCAGCGCGCGTTCCATCTCGATCCATTGACGTTAACAAAATCTCGCCGGCGCCCTTGCCGACCACCAGTTTGGCGAACTCGATCGCGTCGATGCCTGTTGCTTGCCGACCGCCATGGGTGAAAATCTCCCATTTACCGGGTGAAACCGTCTTGGCGTCAATGGCCACAACTATGCATTGGTTGCCGAACTTGTTGGCACTGTCCATGATTACATCAGGGTTAGCCACCGCCGCCGAGTTGAACGAGACTTTGTCCGCCCCCGCCAACAACAGTTTTCGAACATCCTCGGGCCCTCGAACCCCGCCACCAATCGTTAACGGCATAAAACATTGCTCAGCAGTGCGCGAAACCAGATCATACATCGTCCCGCGATTTTCAACCGTCGCCGCGATGTCGAGAAAGCACAACTCGTCCGCACCAGCCGCATCGTAAGCCTTGGCGGATTCCACCGGATCGCCAGCATCGATCAGATCGACGAAGTTCACGCCTTTGACGACACGACCTGCCTCC
>JAPYON010000168.1 GCA_029938175.1 Paracoccaceae bacterium
CGTCCTAACTGATCATCGCATTGCTTGATCAGGCCCATATAGGCGGGGATGGCAGCCTTGCGAACCTCGTCACGCGAAAACGCCTGCCCAATAGCGCTGTTCTGGAACTGGGCGTAAACCGGATGTGGATCGGCCCGCTCGGAAGGGTGGCGGTTCACAGGTTGGATATGGTTGTGACCATGCATATTGTGATAGGGCGCGGGCACAATGTAGGGCCAGTGTGGCTTGATAAAAGAGGCGTGACACATCCACGGGTCACCGTCTTTGTGTTCTTCCAGAAAGTCAATAATCCGCGAGGTCAGATACGGCGTCTCGCTATCCTCTTCGGCGATATTAGCAGGCTTCGACGCATGGCGCATAAACCACCCCGAGGCCATCAGTCCATCGTCGTCAGCAGAGTTGGCATAGTCCCGCCAAGGATTTTCACCCTCATAACCTTTTGACTTTAAATATTCGTTGTAAGGTGACGGTTTTTCATCATAAAACCCTTCTAAACCTTCTGCCCACAAACCGTCATCTCGTTCAAAAATATTGAACCCGCATTCAGACACCCGGGCACCAATCACACTGTCAGGACTGATTCCCAAGCGAACCATCCCCTCTGCATCCATTTTCATATGGGTCTTACCCACCAGCCAGCTGTTAACACCGTTATTGCGCAGATGGTCGCCCAAAGTTTGCTCGCCGACCTTAAGCGGAAAATTGTTCCACGCCGCCCCATGACTGGAAACATACCGCCCGGTGTAAAACGACATCCGAGATGCACCGCACACGGGCGACTGCACGTAAGTATTGGTGAACCGGACCCCCATCGCCGCCAAACGATCCATATTCGGCGTGTGTAACGTCTTGTGACCCGCACAGCTTAGATAGTCGTGCCGCAACTGGTCATACATAATGAAAAGGATGTTTTTTGTACTACGACTCATGATGTTACTGGATCAATTGGCGCATTTTTCAACGCGATAGTTTCTTCGGTAGAACGCGCGACCGCCAGCAACTCGGCTGGTGAAACCTCGCCCCGCTTCAACAACCCAACGACCTCGTGTGCTTCGCAAGCGCAAAGGTCGGAGCCTGTGAATATGGGGCGGTTCACTGTCAAGCTGGCATCGCAGTTTCAACCAGTTTAGCCCAGTAGGAACAGCCAACCGGGATGAGGTCATCGTTGAAGTCATAGTCAGGGTGATGCAACGTCGCCGTATCACCGTTACCCACAAAGACAAAAGCGCCCGGACGGGATTCCAGCATATACGAGAAATCCTCGCCACCCATGACAGGATCGGCATTGTCCTTAACCATCGCATCACCAACAACTTCACGGGCAACAGATGCGGCAAATGCCGTTTGATCCGCGTGGTTTTCCGTAACCGGGTAGCCGCGCTCATACTCAACCTTAACCGAAGCGCCATAAGCGGCAGCAGTGTTTTCGACGATACGTGTGATAGCTGCCTCGGCCATATCGCGGGTTTCGTCGGTCAAAGTGCGAACAGTACCCCGAATTTCCACGCGCTGTGGAATAACGTTATAGGCCTTGCTTTCAGTCTCTAAGCTGGTCACCGAAACCACCACGCTTTCAAGCGGATCAGTATTTCGAGACACAATTGACTGCATTGCCACGACGATATGGCTGGCAACCAGAGTGGTATCAATGCACGATTTAGGATTGGCCGCATGACCACCTAGCCCTTCAACATACAAGGTAAACTGGTCAGTTGCCGCCATCAGGCCACCAACACGCGTGGCAAATTCACCCACTTTAAGGCCAGGATAGTTGTGCATGCCATAAACTTCCTGCACGCCGAAACGATCCATCATGCCATCATCGACCATCTCTTTACCGCCGCCGCCGCCTTCTTCGGCCGGTTGGAAGATGACAATCACGGTTCCGTCAAAATTCCGGGTCTCGGCAAGATATGTCGCCGCACCCAGAAGCATGGCTGTGTGGCCATCATGACCACAGGCATGCATTTTACCCTCGGTTTTCGAGGCATATTCAAGGCCAGTTGCCTCTAGAATTGGCAACGCATCCATATCCGCCCGCAATGCAATCACCTTGCCACTTTTGTTGGTCTTTCCATGAATAACGCCGACGACTCCGGTGCGGCCAATGCCTTCGGCAACTTCGTCACAACCGAAAGCCTTCAGTTTTTTGGCAACGATGCCGGACGTGCGATGCGTATCGAACAGCAGCTCTGGATGCTCATGTAAGTCCCGCCGCCAAGCGATGATTTCGTCGTGTAGGTCTGCGAAACGATTAATGGTAGCCACGGCTTTTTTCCTAAGATAGTTTTTCGATTAGTTGTCCGTCGTCAGAGTATTTGGCACAGATTAGGCTTTAGAATACGAATGTGTCTGCCTCATCAGTTGGATCATATTAGGCGGCGGCTTTGTGGTGTTGCAAGCGTCGCATTTGCATTGTCTTTCGTTTGATCCTTTTCGCAGTATTTCTGGGTCCGCATATCTATGACGTTAACCC
>JAPYON010000037.1 GCA_029938175.1 Paracoccaceae bacterium
AAGTAGTCTTTTCATAATTTTCTCCCTGGTTGAACAGATGGCTTGCACCATTCTGGTAAGGCAGCATAAAATGATTCTGAGTATATTTCAATTATAAAACTTCAGGCTTGAAATATATTGGCTAAACAAATCCTTTTTACCCAGACGAAATGCAGCAAAGTCTTGCAATATCAATGCCATTGTGCTCGGCCTGCTCAACATGCAGGATAGGAAGGTGAGCCAATATCCGTGTTTCAGTACTTGGAAACAGCCCCGCCTTCACCGTGACCAAGGCCGACAGCAGTCGATCTAGAGGCCAAGCTGGCGGAACCGGAGCAATTCTACAATTTTGTTCGACCGCATGGCGCGCGCAACGGTCGAACACCTTACATGGCTCTGCAAGACAAACTATAATGAACCAAATAGGATATCTCGAGAGCAACCGCACCTTACATAAAATATCCTTCAATTGCTCTCTACGGTCAAATGGTGGGACGGGGCCTGCGAGGCCGTCGTGTGTGGGGCGGTATTTATAATTGATTTACTTGGTGGACAATATTTGAGCACACGGAAGGCATGATATTTCGGCCCTGACTGCGTTAGACAGGTTTAAGGGCAGCGACTGGCGGCGAATTCCTACCGATTCAAAAACATTGGCCCTCCCTTCCAGCGTGGGAAGCCGTATCCGTTGATCATGACCACATCAATCGCTTCTGGTGTTTCGGCTATATTTTCCGCTAGGATTTTTTCACCTTCGGCTTGCATGGATTCAAGAATGCGTGTCATAATTTTCGCTTCGGTAAAACCGATGCGTTTGATGCTTTTTCGGGCGGATTCTCGCAAAATTAATTTGGTCACAACCGAGTCAACTTTACCGGTTTTATTGTCGGAGTAATCGTACCAACCGCTGCCGGTTTTTCGCCCGAACCTACGAGCTTTACACAGGCGGTCGGGAATATCGACATACCGCATATTGGCCGACCGAGTGGCCGCCTGCCGTTTGCGCATGGCCCATGCAATGTCGAGGCCTGCCAGATCCTGCATAGCAAAGATGCCCATCGGGAACCCGAATGCCGTCATAGCGGCGTCGATTTGTTCCGGTTGTGCGCCGTCTTCCAGCATGTATTCGCACTCTCTGCGGTAGGCGGACATGATCCGGTTGCCGATAAACCCATCGCATACGCCAGAGGGCACGGTTACTTTCCGTAGCTTTTTGCCGAGCGCGAAAGCGGTGGCCAAAGCCTCGTCGGAGGCCTCTTCGGTTACTATGATTTCGAGCAGTTTCATGATGTGGGCAGGCGAGAAGAAATGCAGCCCGATTATGCGTGCGGGGTACAAAGTTGCGCGTGCTAGTTCGTTTATGTCGAGGTAAGAGGTGTTGCTGGCGAGAATTGTATCAGGTGGGGTGAACTGATCCAGTTGTTTGAATACTTCCATTTTTACCTGCATGTCTTCAAACACAGCCTCGATCACAAAAGTCGCGTCATTCAAGGCGCTGTAATCAGTGCTGACATGTAGGGCGTTTAGCATAGTCTCGCGTGCTGATTGCGATATTAAACCGCGCTTTTCACTAGCAGATAATGTGTCTTCGATACGGACTCGGCCCGCCTGCAGACTATCATTGTCGCGTTCGATCAGAGTGATCTTTGAAATGCCGGCCAATAGACAGGCAGCTGCGATGCCAGCACCCATCGTGCCGCCCCCTATGATGCCGATATGTTGTAACGAACGAGGCTTTATGCCCTTTAGCCTTGGCATGCGGGTGGTGCTGCGTTCGGCAAAGAAAATATGCCGAAGGGCGGTGGATTGTGGATCGTCTTTGAGCTTCAGGAACAGGGCGCGTTCTGCTTTTAGAGCATCTCTGCCTGACATTGTCAGTGCGTTTTCAACCGCCTCGATAGCAGCAAGCGGGGCGCTCGCGCTTCGTGCGCGGTTGCGTACTTTGGTTTTTTGGGCTTGCCATGCGTCTTGATTAACGGGCTGAATTGCCGATCGCTGTGATATAGGTGTTGGCATTGGTTGGTTGCTGTTTGCCTTGGCGAAGGCAATTGCTGTTTCCAGAAGAGTGCCCTCAGCAATCTCGTCGATCAGTCCGATATTTAAGGCATCAACCGCTTTAACTGGCTTGCCGCTTGCAATCATCTCTAGCGCTTTTTCTGTCGGAACAAGTCGTGGCAAGCGGACAGTTGCTCCGCCACCAGGGATCAGGCCTAGATTAACTTCCGGGAGGCCTAGGAGAGTAGAGTTTACCGCCATGCGATAGTGGCAGCCGAGTGCGACTTCGAGTCCGGCGCCCAGAACGGTCCCATGCATGGCCGCAACCCATGGTTTTGTGGCGGATTCCAGTGTTACGATCACATCCGGCAAATGAGGTTCCACAGGCGTGTGACCAAATTCACGAATATCGGCACCTGCAATAAAAGTGGTTCCGGCGCAAGCCAGAACCACAGCAGAGACGTCAGGATTGTCTTCGGTCTGCCTTAAAGCCGCCAACAACCCCGATCGAACGTTGACCGAGGTTGCATTCACCGGCGGGTTGTCGATTGTTACGATAGCGATGTGTTCATCGACTTCGACGGTTACACTCATTGGAATGCCTGCATTCCTGTCTGACCGCGACCGAGGATTAGTGCGTGGATGTCGTGCGTACCCTCATATGTGTTCACCGCCTCAAGGTTCATCATATGGCGGATTATGCCGTATTCGTCACTTACCCCGTTTCCGCCGTGCATGTCGCGGGAAACGCGGGCAATATCTAGGGCTTTGCCGCAATTGTTTCGTTTCATCAGGCTGATAAGTTCGGCTGGGGCGGAATGGTCGTCCATCATGCGGCCCAGTTGCAAAGCGCCTTGAAGACCTAGCGAGATTTCAGTCTGCATGTCGGCCAGTTTCTTTTGAATAAGTTGCGTTGCGGCAAGCGGCTTACCGAATTGTTTGCGGTCCATTGTATAGTCGCGCGCAGCGTGCCAGCAGGATTCCGCAGCCCCCATCGCGCCCCATGCAATACCGAAGCGCGCACGGTTAAGGCAACCGAACGGGCCGGATAGTCCGGAAACATGCGGCAACAAGTTCTCTTCGGGGACAAAAACCTCGTCCATCTGGATCATGCCGGTGATGGAGGCGCGCAGGCTGAATTTCCCCTCGATCTTGGGCGCATTTAGACCCTTCATGCCTTTGTCCAGAATGAAACCTTTGATTTTGCCGTCATGGGCGTCTGATTTCGCCCAGATTATGAAGACATCCGCAATAGGGGAGTTTGTGATCCAGTTTTTTGCACCCGAGATAGAATAACCACCTTCTGCGGATTTAGCGCGGGTAATCATGCCGCCGGGGTCAGAACCGTGATCCGGTTCTGTCAGGCCGAAGCAGCCGACCCATTCTCCACTTGCCAGCTTGGGCAGGTATTTAAGGCGCTGTTCTTCAGAGCCATAGGCAAATATAGGGTGCATCACCAGACTGGACTGAACAGACATTGCGGAGCGGTAACCGCTGTCCACCCGTTCTACTTCGCGGGCGACCAGACCGTAAGAAACATAATTGGCGCCGACTCCGCCGTATTCTTCAGGAAGTGTCGAGCCGAGAAGCCCGAGTTCCCCCATTTCGCTCATGATCTCTCTGTGAAATATTTCGTGCCTGTTTGCTTCGGTCACCCGTGGCAGAAGCCGATTTTGGCAATACGCATTTGCGGCATCCCTAATCATACGCTCTTCTTCGGTCAGCTGTTTTTCAAGCAGGAAAATGTCATCCCACTGTAAGGTAGCTAGTTTTGCACGTGCTTGCTCTGGAGTGTTTGCCATTTCGGTATCCCTTTTCTGAAGCTGGTCGTAAGCATATTCTTTAAGTATAAATGTTACAATATAAAATATTTATACTTGAAATAAATTAGGAGTTAACCTAACTTGATTGTCATGAGTGGGCGCATAATCGGTCGCTTGCCGCAAAGTTGAGAGGAAATACTAATGCGTGTTGCATGTCTTGGGGGTGGCCCGGCGGGTCTTTATTTTGCAATTAGTATGAAGTTGAGGAATCCGGATCATGACGTCACGGTATTTGAGCGCAACAAGGCTGATGATACCTTTGGTTGGGGCGTAGTCCTATCCGATGATGCACTTGATAACATGCAGGAAAATGATCCAGTTAGCACCGAAGCAATACGCAATTGTTTTGCCTATTGGGATGATATTGCGGTCCTGCATAAGGGCGGGCGCACGGTTTCGAGCGGGCATGGCTTCGCCGGTATTGGCCGGATGCAGATGCTGTTGGTTCTACAGGCGCGCGCTGAAGAGCTTGGCGTAAACATCGAATATGAGGCCATAATCGAATCTGCCGAAGAATACCGCAAGGACTACGACCTTGTAGTCGCCACCGATGGTATCAACTCGTTAGTGCGCGCCGAATATGAGGAGCACTTCCGCCCTGATATCGATACCCGTATTTGCAAATTCATCTGGCTGGGAACGCATCAGAAATTTGGCGATGCCTTCACCTTCATCTTTGAAGAAACCGAACATGGATGGGTCTGGGTTCACGCTTACCAGTTTGATGATGATACGGCGACGGTGATTGTGGAGTGCACGAACGAGACATGGGATAAAATCGGGTTCGAACATATGTCCAAGGCTGATACCATTTTAAAATGTGAGGAGATTTTTTCCGACCATTTGGGCGGAAACGAACTGATTTCGAATGCTGACCATCTGCGTGGCTCGGCTGTCTGGATGAATTTTCCGCGGGTGATTTGCGAAAAGTGGCACCATGATAACGTGGTCCTGATGGGGGACGCGGCTGCCACTGGACACTTTTCGATCGGGTCTGGTTCTCGTTTGGCATTTGACAGCGCAATTTCGCTGGCCACGTACCTGCACTCCGAACCCACAATGGAAGCCGCTTTCGAGCGCTATCAGGAAGAGCGCCGGCTCGAGGTTTTGCGCCTGCAATCCGCCGCGCGTAATTCGCTTGAGTGGTTCGAGCAGGTGGAGAGATATATCGACTATGATCCGGTGCAGTTCAACTATGCGCTGCTGACACGGTCGCAACGGATCAGCCATGAAAATCTGCGCTTGCGCGATCCAGAATTTGTGGCAAAGGCTGAGAAATGGTTTAACAAACAGGCTGGCATCGACAGTGATAGACACCCTATGTTTGCACCGTTTTCTCTACGCAAAATGCATTTGAATAACCGGATTGTGGTCTCGCCAATGGCGCAGTATCGCGCAGTTGACGGTTGCCCGACTGACTGGCATCTTGTGCATTACGGCGAGCGCGCCAAAGGCGGCGCAGGCCTGGTTTATTCAGAAATGACTTGTGTTAGCCCTGAAGGGCGGATCACGCCGGGCTGCCCCGGGCTTTACGCGCCCGAACATGAGGTTGTATGGAAGCGTATCGTAGATTTCGCTCACGCGGAATCCGATGCCAAGATGTGTAGTCAGATTGGCCATGCGGGGCAAAAGGCATCGACGCAGGTTGGTTGGGAAGATGCGGACAAGCCGTTGAAAGAAGGTAATTGGCCGATCATCTCGGCTTCGGAAGTGCCGTGGTCTGCGGATACCGAGACGCCCAAGGAAATGGATCGCGCGGATATGAATATGGTCCGCGACCAGTTCGTTGCGGCAACGAAAATGGCTGACCGCGCCGGCTTTGACATGTGCGAATTGCACGCCGCCCACGGGTATCTGATTTCATCGTTCATCACGCCCGTTTCGAATAAACGTACTGACGAGTATGGTGGCAGTCTTGAAAACCGTCTGCGCTATCCGTTGGAAGTCTTCAAGGCGATGCGCGCGGCTTGGCCGGAAGAAAAACCGATGTCTGTGCGTATCAGTTCAAATGACTGGGTTGGCGACGAGGGCGTGACACCTGAAGAGGCTGTCGAGATTTCCCGTGCGTTTGCCGAGGCGGGGGCTGATATAATAGACGTTTCCGCTGGCCAGACGACTACCGATGCCGAACCCGTGTATGGTCGCATGTTCCAGACACCGTTCTCGGATCGTATTCGTAATGAATTGGGCATAAAAACGATGGCTGTCGGAAATATTTCCGAGGCAGATCACGCCAATTCGATCTTGATGGCAGGTCGGGCCGATCTTGTTTGTCTTGCGCGTCCGCACTTGGCTGATCCATACTGGACCCTGCATACTGCTACGGCGCTGGGTGACAGGCAGGAAAACTGGCCGCTGCCTTATGAGGCTGGCCGTGATCAGGCTTGGCGTCTGGCGGATAAGGAAATGGAACAGGTGGTTAGAGTTTGACCCTAACGGATAAGCATATCGTCGTTTCGGGCGGCGGCACTGGTGTCGGCGCCGAGATTGCTGCACGGTTCGCAGAAGCGGGTGCGAAAGTTACAATTTTAGGGCGCAGCCTTGCCCCTTTGGCCGAGGTAGCTGGTAGGACTGGCGCACACGCTGTGATGTGCGATGTTACGGATAGGGCGGCGGTTGACGCGGCGCTCGAAGACGCCGTTTCCATGCATGGACCGATTGATATCGCGATTGCCAACGCGGGTGCGGCGCAAAGCATACCTTTCGCACGTATGACGTCCGCCGATTTGGGCGATATGGTGTCTGTCAATTTGACGGGCGTTTTTAATCTGTGGCAAGCGAGTTTTGCAGGGATGAAGAATCGCGGATGGGGGCGTTTGATCGCGGTCGCGTCCACGGCGGGTCTTAAAGGGTACCCCTATGTTTCCGGATATTGCGCTGCCAAGCACGGCGTTATCGGATTGACGAAATCACTGGCGGCTGAGCTGGCAAAGACGGGCGTTACGGTGAACGCGCTTTGTCCGGGGTTCATCGAAACACCGCTGCTGGAGCGTTCAATCGCCAACATTACAGAAAAAACCGGGATGAGCACTGACGAAGCTTCTGCCTCGCTTAAATCTGGCAACCCGCAAGGGCGTTTTATCCAAGCGGACGAGGTGGCCGAGGCTACACTGTGGTTATGTAGCGATGCTGCGCGTTCGGTTAATGGACATACTTTAGCCATTTCAGGAGGAGAAATATGAAAGCTCAGGAAAAACCTTTGGGAAGTGAGTCTATCTCAAAAACACGCGTTCGTTTGTGGCTGCGTCTGTTGAAAATCAGCCGTGGAATTGAAAGTGAATTGCGCGAAAATCTTCGCAAAGAATTTGGCTCTACCTTGCCGCGTTTCGATGTTATGGCCGCGCTTAACCGCAACAAAGATGGCATGAAAATGAGCGGGATTTCCGGCGAGTTGATGGTCTCGAACGGTAATGTCACGGGCATTGTTGACCGATTGGTTGCCGAGGGCTTCGTTATTCGCGAACCGGTTCCCGGCGACAGGCGCGCCTCGCGGGTGCGGCTTACACGGCGCGGGCAAAAGGAATTCGATACGCAGGCAACCGCACATGAAGCGTGGATTGATATGCTGCTCGGCAGTTTTAACGCCGAGAAAGCCAATGAAATGATCCATTGTATTGAAGAAGCTGCACTGCACGAGACCGGACAGGAGTCAAAATGACAAAAGCGCTCGATAATACCACCCATTTTCGTTGTGATATCGCGGACGGTGTTGCCACCATCTCGCTTGACCGGCCCGAGCGTAAGAATCCGCTGACGTTCGATAGCTATGCTGAATTGCGCGATTGGTTCCGCGACCTTCATTATTCTAACGATGTGCACGCGGTGGTTTTTGCCTCTAACGGCGGCAATTTCAGTTCGGGTGGCGATGTGCATGACATTATCGGCCCGCTTACGAAAATGAGCATGAAAGAGCTGTTGGCGTTCACGCGCATGACGGGTGATTTGGTCAAGGCAATTATCAACTGTGGCAAGCCTGTGATTGCGGCGATTGACGGAATTTGTGTGGGTGCAGGTGCTATTATCGCCATGGCCTCGGATATGCGTATCGCCACGCCAGAAGCCAAAACCGCGTTTTTGTTTACGCGGGTTGGCCTTGCTGGTTGCGATATGGGGGCATGTGCAATCCTGCCCAGAATTATTGGCCAGAGCCGAGCAGCGGAACTACTATACACCGGTCGTTCGATGAGCGCAGAAGAAGGTGAACGCTGGGGCTTCTATAACCGTCTTGCCTCATCCGGTGACTTGCTGACCGAAGCACAGGCTCTGGCTGCGCGTATCGTGGCAGGGCCGAATTTTGGACACATGATGACCAAGACGATGCTGGTGCAGGAGTGGTCCATGTCGATCGAACAAGCGATCGAGGCTGAAGCGCAGGCACAAGCAATTTGTATGCAGACGGCAGATTTCGAGCGCGCGTTTAACGCGTTCGTAGCCAAAGAAAAACCAATGTTCGAGGGTAACTGATGGCTGACAAAAGTTTCCTGGACTGGCCGTTTTTAGAGCCTTGTCATAAAGAACTGGCAAACGGGCTGGACGCTTGGGCTGCTGATAACCTTGGCGCGATTGACCATGCTGATACCGACGCCGCCTGTCGCGCGCTGGTCAAAGCACTGGGTGATGGCGGTTGGTTACAGCACACCGCTGCCGAAGCGGGCGAAAAGCTGGATGTACGTTCCTTGTGCATTTCACGCGAAACGCTGGCACGGCATGATGGCCTGGCGGACTTTGCATTCGCGATGCAGGGATTGGGCACTGGCGCGATCTCTTTGTTCGGAACGCTAGATCAGCAATCCGAATGGCTGCCATTGACGCGGACAGGACAGGCAATTTCTGCTTTTGCTTTGACCGAGCCGCAATCTGGGTCTGACGTTGCCAACTCGACAATGACAGCGACGCGCGACGGCGACGGTTTTGTTCTTAACGGCGAAAAGACGTGGATTTCCAACGGCGGTATTGCCGACGTTTATACAGTTTTCGCTCGGACTGGCGAGGCACCGGGTGCGCGCGGCCTGTCGGCCTTCATCGTTCCTGCCAACACTGCTGGGCTGGAGGTGGCAGAGCGACTGGAAACCATCGCACCGCATCCTCTTGCGAAGCTCTCGTTCACCGATTGCCGTATTCCGGCGTCGGCCTTATTGGGCCAATCGGGTGACGGCTTTAAAATTGCGATGTCGGTTCTGGATGTTTTCCGCTCAACCGTTGCGGCTGCGGCCCTTGGCTTTGCCCGTCGCGCACTGGACGAGGCACTCGATCGGGTTAGCACCCGCGAAGTGCAGGGGGCTCCGCTGTTTGAGCTGCAAATGGTGCAGGGTCATATCGCGGACATGGCACTGGATATTGATGCGAGCGCACTGCTTATTTACCGCGCTGGTTGGGCCAAAGATTCCGGCGCCCCGCGGATCACACGTGAAGCAGCTATGGCCAAATTGTTTTCGACGGACCAGGCACAGAAAGTCATTGATCGCGCTGTGCAATTGCATGGCGGTGACGGGGTAAAAACTGGTGCCACGGTCGAAAAGCTCTATCGAGAAATACGCGCGTTGCGGATTTATGAAGGCGCCTCAGACGTCCAGCGTGTTATCATCGCGCGGCAGGCTATGGCAAACAATCTGGGGAGAAAATAATGCTTGGACCAACGGCACATACCGATAGTTTTACACGCGACGGGTTGCCGTCTGTTGAACAATGGCCGGACTTTTTGTTGGATGGTTTTGACTATCCGGAATATCTGAATGCCGGTGTCGAACTGACCGATGCGATGGTGGATAAAGGCTTTGGTGATCACACCGCTTTAATCGGCAACGGACGTCGGCGCACGTATAAAGAACTGACTGACTGGACCAATAGACTAGCCCATGTTCTGGTTGACGATTTGGGTGTCAAACCGGGCAATCGCGTGTTGATCCGTTCTGCCAATAATCCAGCCATGGTGGCGTGTTGGTTGGCGGCGACCAAAGTCGGGGCAGTTGTTGTGAACTCAATGCCGATGTTGCGTGCAGTCGAGCTGGCGCAGATCGTTGATAAGGCTGAAATCACCCATGCGCTGTGTGACACCCGCCTGATGGACGAGATGGCCAATTGCGCCAAGCACAGCAAGTTCCTGAAAACCGTCGCCGGATTCGATGGCACATCGAACCACGATGCCGAGCTAGATCGCTTGGCGTTGGAAAAACCTGTGCAGTTTGAAGCTGTGAAAACCGGTCGTGATGACGTCGCGCTGCTTGGTTTCACCTCTGGCACCACTGGCGATCCGAAGGCGACGATGCATTTCCATCGCGATTTGCTGATTATTGCCGATGGTTACGCAAAAGAAGTTCTGAGGGTCACGCCCGAGGATGTTTTCGTCGGCTCTCCGCCTCTGGCCTTCACTTTCGGACTGGGTGGCATGGCGATTTTTCCGCTGCGTTTCGGGGCTGCGGCAACCTTGTTGGAAAATGCTTCACCACTAAATATAATCGAAATTATTGAAAAGTATAATGCGACCGTCTGTTTCACCGCACCAACTGCATATCGTGTGATGCTGGCCGCGATGGATGATGGCGCTGACTTTTCCAGCTTGCGGGCTGCGGTCTCGGCAGGTGAAACCTTACCTGCACCGATATATCATGAGTGGATGGAAAAAACTGGCAAGACAATGCTCGACGGAATCGGGGCGACTGAAATGCTTCACATTTTCATCACGAACCGTTTTGAGGATTCACAGCCCGCGTGCACAGGCAAACCCGTATCCGGTTACGAGGCGCGTGTGGTTGATGAAAACATGAACGATATGCCAGTAGGCCAGCTCGGACGACTTGCTGTACGTGGGCCAACCGGATGCCGCTATTTGAAAGATAAACGTCAGGCGACCTATGTGACGGACGGCTGGAATATAACGGGCGACAGTTTTTCAATGGATGCGGACGGTTACCTACATTTCGCTGCACGCAATGACGACATGATAATTTCGTCGGGCTACAACATCGCTGGACCGGAAGTCGAGGCAGCGCTTCTGTCTCATGCTGCGGTATCGGAATGTGCTGTGATCGGCGCGCCAGACGAGCAGCGCGGTATGCTGGTCGAAGCTCATGTCGTTCTGGTAGCAGGTTTTGAATCCTCGGAAGAGACCCGCAAGTCTTTGCAAGACCACGTTAAGGCTACCATCGCGCCTTACAAATATCCCCGGTCTGTCAAATTCCGCTCGACCTTGCCAAAAACGCAAACAGGCAAGATACAGCGGTTTCTTTTAAAGGAAGTGTAGTTAAAGAAAGTTTGTTGACAGGAGCACGATTCCTGTGAGATTTTATTCAAATAGAGGGCAAATATCAGAATTGACCCAAATAGTATTTATCAACATGGAGGGAATGAATTGAACTGTGTATTTGTGCAAATCCGCTGCAAGCCGGGTTCGACTTATGAGGTTGCTGACCAGATTTCTCTCCGTGAAATTCACGCCGAGTTGTATTCGACAAGCGGATCTTTTGATCTTCTGTTGAAGCTCTATATCCCCGAGGACGAGGATATCGGGAAATACATCAATCACAATATGCTCGATATAGAAGGGATCGAGCGGACTTTAACAACACTTACATTCAAAGCGTTCTAAAAAAAACGCGTCGATAAAAAAGGGAGAAGACAATGAAAATCAAGACAATTATCATGTCGGCATTGGGCTGGTGCCGGAAGGCCGTCGTTGCTTCCCGAACCTGACTGTGCGTGAAAATCTGATAGCTGCCGCCCGCCCAGGTGCATGGGATATGAAAAGCGTTACCGAATTTTTCCCGCGTTTAGGCGAGCGACAAGAACAATTAGCTGCCTCGTTATCTGGTGGAGAGCAACAGATGCTGGCCATCGGACGAGCGCTTATGACCAACCCACAACTACTTATTCTGGACGAAGCCACCGAAGGGCTGGCACCGGTTGTGCGGCAGGAAATATGGGCCGCAATTTCGAGGCTGAAAAAAGATACCGGCATGGCTATTCTGGTGATCGACAAGTCGCTAAGGGAACTTGCTACCGTGGCTGATTGTGCAGTTATCCTGGAAAAAGGCCGCTCGGTCTGGTCGGGAGAATTTACCGCGCTCACGCCGGAAATTACTGACAAATACCTGGGGGTGTAAGGAATGGCGTTCGTTTTTCCACAAAACATTTTGTTCAAACATTGCGATCCGGCGGGAATTGTATTTTTTCCGCGGTATTTCGAGATGATCAATGATTGCGTAGAGGTGTTTTTTGACACGGAGTTGGGGTTCTCGTTTGTGGAAATCCATAAATACGGTGGAGTTCCGACGGCAGAAATCTCCGCGAAATTCAGCGCGCCAAGCCGACATGGCGACAAGCTGGATATCCGGCTGGAATGCATCAAGATAGGCAGGGCCAGCCTGACGCTAGAAATTAAAGCCATTTGCGGCGAGGAAACCAGATTCACAGCCAACTCGGCACTCGTTTTCGTTAATTCGCAGGGAAGACCACAAAGTTGGCCAAACGATCTTCGTGCGGCGTTAGAAAAATTCAAAAAAGGATAGAATTGAATGATTAATAAGATAATACAACCTGAAGGTTGGGCGCCTGCAAAGGGGTATGCCAACGGGGTAATGTCGAGCGATGGACAGTTGTTCGTCGGCGGGCAAATCGGTTGGGACGCAAACCAGAAGTTCAATTCCAGCGATTTCATTTCTCAGATGGAACAGGCGCTGCAAAACATCATGGCTGTTGTAACAACGGCTGGCGGTACCGCAGAGGATATCGTGCGCCTTACGTGGTTCGTTATCAACAAACGCGAATATCTGGAACGTCAGCGCGAAGTTGGCGAAGTGTATCGCCGGGTGCTGGGCCGCAACTTTCCGGCTATGACAATGGTCGTAGTTGCTGGTTTGATCGAGGACGAGGCGCTGTTGGAAATCGAAGCGACAGCCGTAATTTCGAGGGACTAGACCGTGACCAGAGTTTTCATTTGTGATTATGTGCGCACTCCGATTAGCAGATACGGCGGTGCTTTGTCCTCAGTACGCACAGACGATCTCGCAGCGCATCCAATTCGAGCGTTAATGGAGCGCCATAGCGGGACCGACTGGGCTGCATTGGACGAGGTTGTTTTTGGCTGCGCCAATCAGGCTGGTGAGGACAACCGCAATGTCGCGCGCATGGCAGCCTTAATTGCGGGTCTGCCGGAAGCCGTACCTGCACTGACGGTCAACCGTCTTTGCGCCTCTGGCATGGACGCGGTTATCGCCGCGGCGCGGTCAATCAAATGCGGCGAGGCTGATCTAGTCGTTGCCGGCGGGGTCGAGAGCATGAGCCGCGCACCTTTCGTGATGCCCAAGGCCGAGACAGGGTTTTCGCGTGACAATTCAATTTATGACACGACAATCGGTTGGCGCTTCGTGAATCCTGTAATCGAATCCCGCTGCGGTATCGACAGCATGCCGGAAACCGCCGAGAATGTTGCCGAGCTCTATCAAATATCCCGAGAGGATCAGGATGCACTGGCCTTATCCAGCCAGATCAGGGCGGCTCAAGCACAGCAAAACGGCCGCCTATCGCGCGAAATCATCCCGGTGACGATCCCCTCTCGCAGAGGCGATGACTTGATAGTTGAAAGTGATGAACACCTCCGCTCAACCACACTTGAAAAGCTTGCGTCGCTTAAAACACCTTTCAGAAAGGACGGCACGGTGACGGCAGGGAATGCATCAGGCGTGAACGACGGTGCAGCAGCTTTGCTTATAGCCTCGCAAAAAGCAGTGGAAGAACACCGGCTGACGCCTTTGGCTGAGTTTGTTGGTGCTGCTTCCGCCGGAGTAGCACCCAGTGTGATGGGAATAGGGCCAGTAGAGTCGACACGTAAACTTTGCAAACGACTGGGGATATCGCCAGCGGATTTTGACCTGATCGAGTTGAACGAGGCTTTTGCCGCACAGGCAATCGCAGTCTGTCGAGAACTGTCTATTGATCCGATGGCGCAGCATGTGAACCCGAACGGCGGTGCCATTTCACTGGGCCACCCACTAGGCATGACTGGCGCGCGTCTAATTGGAACTGCGGCGCTTGAACTCAAGGCAACGGCAAAAGAACTGGCGTTATGTAGCCTATGCGTCGGTGTTGGGCAAGGCGTGTCCGTAGTACTAAAAGCGGTCTGAAGGGCATAGTCAGAGGGGTATCGCGTGAAGCAAAAAGAGTGGCTGAATAACTTCACTGGATGACCAAACCTAATCTGCTCCACTGTTTCAAGACGTTGCTGGAAGCTATCCGTCTTGCTGTGATGCTGTATGTGCACTTTCCGCTTTCGTAACGAAATGTAGAAGACCTGCGGCACGAGCGCGGGATGGAAAGTTTGGTTGGTTGATTATACTTTGGTTAGTGT
>JAPYON010000169.1 GCA_029938175.1 Paracoccaceae bacterium
AGGAATTGGTTTTTTACGATAAATTCACCCAGTTTGCGTTGCTTGCCGCCGCCGAGGCGATGGATCAAAGCGGGTTGCATTTGTCAGACGAGGAGAAACTGCGCTCGGGCGTTATTCTAGGCACGGCTGGCGGGGGCCTGCAGACGCAGAACGAAAATTATCGCAATGTGTACGAGGCGAGGAAAAACCGCGTGCATCCGTTTGTTGTGCCACGCCTTATGAATAATGCAGCCGTGAGCCATGTCTCTATGACTTATGAATTGCAAGGCCCGTCCTACACCGTGGCCACGGCCTGTGCGTCCTCGAACCATGCGATGGGGCAGGCCTTTCAGTTAATCCGTTCTGGCACAGTGGACGTGATGCTGGCGGGCGGCAGTGAAAGCATGCTTGTCTTTGGTGGGATCAAGGCGTGGGAAGGACTGCGCGTTATGTCCAAAGACGCGTGCCGCCCGTTTTCTGCCAACCGTAATGGTATGGTTCAGGGCGAGGGAGCGGCTGTTTTCGTCTTTGAGGATTACGACCATGCTAAAGCACGCGGTGCCGATATATTGGCCGAGGTGATAGGCTTCGCTATGACTTCGGATGCGATGGATATCGTGACACCTAACAAGGATGGCGCCGCACGTGCGATCAAAGGGGCTTTGCTGGACGCGGGTCTGAACGGGGACGAGGTCGGTTACATCAACGCACATGGAACGGGAACGACGGCGAACGACAAAACCGAGTGTGCGGCTGTGCGTGATGTGTTTGGGGCTCATGCAGATAAGTTGATGATGTCTTCGACAAAATCCATGCATGGTCACCTGATTGGCGGGACCGGTGCAGTCGAGTTGCTGGCCTGTATTATGGCGCTGAAAGACGGAACTATTGCGCCAACCATTGGCTACGAAATACCCGATCCGGCTTGTGACCTGGACGTGGTGCCAAATGTTGCCCGTGAGGCGAAAGTTAACGTTACTTTAAGTAACGCCTTCGCATTCGGCGGGTTGAACGCAGTGATTGCACTGCGCTCAATCTAGGTTCATAAACTGAAATTATTGTGATTGATTTTCCAGCGCATCGAAAGCGGCAGTAAACCCCTTCAGAGAAGCCGTAATTGGAACAGCCTGCGCATTTCCGATAGCGTAAAGCGTGATATTCACGGTTGATCCCGACTTCATGTTGGCCACCAGAAGGTCTGTCATACCAAAGCGCGAGAAACATCCAGGTTGCGTACACCAGCTAAACGGATATTGCGCTGCGTTTTCCCCGTCCACCGCGAAAACAACACCGCGCGTCAACAGTGTGCCAAGCGGTGCGACGATTGTCGCCCCTGCCACGGCCTCGCTGCCAAGCGGCAGCTTGATAATGCTGAATTCAGCAACCGGTGTACCTTCGTTATTCAGCAGCAATTGGTATAGGAAACAAGTATTAGTGGCCGTCGCACAGCGGATTTCCCAGTCATCAAATGTTTCGCGAATTACTTCGGCTGGCTGTTGTGCGGTTTCGACACCACCAACCGGAAAGTCCGAGGCCTCTTGTGCTTGTGCGGAAAACCCGACGAGGGCAAAGATAACTGCTAGTTTAAGAATGCGCATACCGTTGTAATTCCTTGTATTGGTCGAAATTTATTGTTGCATTACAGGTGTCAGGAACTGGGCTTTAAGTCAACTAACTAGGTGAGCCAGACACTTTCTTAGTCTAAATAGCCTCTGGACCCGAAAACTCTGATGACGGACAATATAACGTTAAGTTTGATTGCTAATTCAGAACTTAGGCTGATTTGTTCGCTGATTTTTTTCCACCGAACTTGGAAGACTTAATGCGACTCTTCCCGCCTTTTTTATCCAATGCCTGATACCAAGTTGGTTTTTGTACTACGCCTTTTTCGGCTTTCGCTGGCTTAGCTTTGGCGGATTTCATTTTATACTCCTTTATTCGGGCTAATGAGGAACATGCCCGAGCGGTTATTATGGTCAACCTTACAGATAAGCAATTAAAGTTTGTAGCGTAGATTCATTTATCGCGATGAGCCCGAAGTCTACGATACGGTTTGTTATGCGAACTTCAGCTCATCCAAAGTCTTGATCCGCGTTAGTGCGACCGTGAGTTGGCTGTCCGATATTCCGCGCAATTGACGGCCAATACGCTGTCATAAATGATTTATCCCTTGTAAGTTCGGCGTCTAAATCCTATTTAACTTCAGTGAAGTATTCTTTCGCCGAAATTTCCGACTCCTTAAGCAGATCGTCGATTTCTAGTTTAAGATCGCACTGCACCAAGGCCGCAGCGTTTTGCGAGTGGCAATTATTAGGAGATAAACGGATGGCTAACGGCACCGTAAAATGGTTTAATTCATCTAAAGGCTTCGGCTTTATCGCACCAGACAACGGCGGCAGCGACGTGTTTGTACACATTTCTGCAGTTGAGCGTGCTGGTCTATCCGGCCTTAAC
>JAPYON010000170.1 GCA_029938175.1 Paracoccaceae bacterium
GGGCCAACAACGGCTCGAACTGCGCGGTGATCCGGCGGTCAATGAAATGCGACAGGCGACGGTGCACATTTTTGGCCACCTCCGGCCCTGCTTCATCGTCTACAAACGGTTGTATGGCGGGCGATAGTGCGTCCGCTCCTGCGACCAGCTTACCCACTGCATATTCGCCCCACATCAGGCCGCCCTGTTCGGTCACGTCCATCTCTGTGTCCGGCGCGTTATAGAACTTATCTGAACGCAGGTTGAACGCAGGGGCAAGTGCCGCAATTGCGGTTGCTCGCAGGGTCTTTGCCTCATCCGCAGAAGCAGATGGATCAAGCTGGAAACGGAAGCCCTCAAGCTTACCGATGAAATGGCCCTCGACGGTGACTTCACCGTTTTCGTTTACGTCTGCCACTGGGGCCTCCTTCTGTTTCAAGCGGCGCAGCAAAACACTGGTACGCCGATCGACAAATCGTTGGGTCAGGGCCTCATGCAAGGCATCCGACAGTCTATCCTCTACAGCGCGGGTTTCATCACGCCAATGGGCTGCGTCGGCGACCCAGTCTTTACGCTGGGCAACATATGTCCAAGTGCGGATAAATGCTAGTCGTTTTGACAGCGCATCTATGTCTCCGGTTGTTTTATCTATCTTTTTGACCTGCCCTGCCAGCCAATCGGTCGAAATCCTCCCCCCGTCATGGATAAAATCAAACAATTTCTGACAAATACCCGCATGTTCCGAAGCCGAGATTTTGCGGAAATCCGGCACTTGGCAGACCTCCCATAGGCGACGCACGTCTGGTCCGGCATCAATCTTGTCCTTGATTTCTGGCACGCTCCACAACAGTTTCAGCGTGGCCAGATCGTCGGCTTCACGCGCCTTAACCAAATCTTCATGTCCCGAGACCAGCTCTAGCGAGCGGATTAAAGTATCCGGCGTACCGAATTCCAATCGCGAACTACGCCATTGCAACTTCTTAATGGAAGCAAAACGATGGTTTTCAATCGCATCAACCCACTCTGGCTCCAGAGCCGAGGCCTCACCCGTCACACCAAACGTCCCGCCCGTGGTAAAACGCCCTGCCCGCCCTGCAATCTGGGCCAGCTCGTTGGGGTGCAAATATCGATGCCGCCGACCGTCGAACTTGGATGTTCCCGCAAGGGCTACGTGATTAATATCAAGGTTCAGCCCCATACCAATCGCATCGGTCGCGACCAGATAATCGACGTCTCCGTTCTGGTACAGTTCGACCTGAGCATTCCTTGTGCGCGGACTTAACGCCCCCATCACCACGGCAGCCCCGCCCTTTTGGCGGCGCAACAATTCCGCAATCGCATAAACATTATCCACCGAGAACGCCACAATAGCGGATCGCGGAGGCATCCGGCTGATCTTTTTTTCGCCAGCATAGGTCAGTTTGGACAAACGATCCCGCCGCATAAACCGCGCCTCGGGCACCAGCGAGGCGATCCGCCCACGCATGGAATCTGCGCCCAGAAACAAAGTCTCGGACTGCCCGCGCGCATTAAGTAAACGATCCGTAAAAATATACCCGCGATCCGGATCAGCACATAGCTGGATCTCGTCAATCGCCAGAAAGTCGGCCCCGATCCCAACTGGCATCGCCTCGACCGTGCAAACCCAGTACTTGGTACGCACAGGCACGATGCGTTCCTCGCCCGTTACAAGCGCCACCACGGACGGCCCACGCAAGGCAACGATCCGGTCATAAACCTCGCGGGCAAGCAGGCGCAGCGGCAGTCCGATTACGCCCGACTTATGCGCCAGCATACGCTCAATCGCGTAGTGGGTTTTACCCGTGTTGGTCGGGCCGAGAACGGCGGTGATATTAGACTGCATCATCAGGACTTAAGCCTAGAGTGCCACACCGTCAATATCCCGACGCAAGGCCAGAATCGTTAGCCATGTGCAGATGTGGATGCAGTTCCTGCGCCATTATATAGGCCTTATAGGCTGCCTCAGGCTTGCCAATATCCTCGAGTATCAAAGCCAATCCATTCAAGGCCCCAAAATGCCGAGGGTTCATAATCAGCGTTTGCCGAATATCCGCGATTGCCAAAGCATATTCGTGGTAAAATAATAAACCGTCGCCCGTGCGTTCCAGCCAGCGGCAAAATCGGGTGCATGGTCTATCAGGGCGGACAGATACTCCAGCGCTTTGTGGTAATCTTCGGCCGAAGTTTCCAGTCGACCACGTTCCAGCAACAAATTCATCGCTGCCGATCCAGAGGCGGCCCAGATATCAGAGATATCCCGCTCGATCTCCAAAAAATCTTCAGGGTCAGATTCTTTCAACAAACGGAAGAGTTCGCCTAACTGGGCATCGGCATCTTCGGGGCCAACGTCGGCATTACCCACATTTGCCCACGCAAAAATACTTATCCCATGGCAATCAAAGATTAACCGCACCTTAACACC
>JAPYON010000038.1 GCA_029938175.1 Paracoccaceae bacterium
TAGCAGCAGCGGGAGGACCATTTCGCGATCTTCGTCTCCGAGATGCGCTTGTTTCGCGCGAACCTTGCCGAGTACAACGGGGTTAACCGCCTCAAGGTGGCTTGGGTTTGCAGTTAATGAAAGGTGAACGGTGTTGCCGTCAAATTCACGGTCTGACGATGCGCCGAGGTGGTACTTTACGTCACCGGAACCCTCAACCGTGTCAGGTTTGTAGCTTCCACCTTGGAATTCGTGGAAGATCGCGCGGTAAGGCTTGCCCATAAAGTTGGCTAATACGGACAGACGACCACGATGCGGCATGCCCAGAATGATTTCTTTAACGCCCAGCTGCCCACCGCGTTTAACGATTTGCTCAAGGGCGGGGATCAATGCCTCGCCGCCGTCTAGACCGAAACGCTTGGTGCCCATGTATTTGACGTGCAGATATTTCTCGAAACCTTCGGCCTCGACCAGTTTATTAAGGATTGCTTTACGACCTTCGCGAGTGAAGGCGATTTCGTTACCGTAACCCTCGATGCGTTCTTTTAGCCAACCGGCCTCTTGAGCGTTGGAGATGTGCATGTATTGCAGCGCAAATGTGCCGCAATAAGTGCGTTTCATCATCGCCACTATCTCGCGCATGGAGGCGGTTTCTAGACCCAGCACGTTGTCGATAAAGATCGGGCGGTCCATGTCGGCTTCGGTGAAGCCGTAGCTTGAGGGTTCGAGTTCCGGCATTAGTGGCGGGGGTTTCAGCGCCAGCGGGTCAAGATTGGCCGCGAGGTGGCCGCGAACACGATAGGTGCGGATCAGCATCAGCGCACGAAGGGAGTCGAGAACGGCTTGTTTCAATTGTCCTTCAGAAACTTCCACGCCAACTTCGGTAGCTTTGACTTTGATCTTGTCGCCGATCTTTTCCGGCTCGGAGGCCCACTGACCGTCAAGTGCGGCGGTCAGATCGTCGTTTGGTGTTGGCGGCCAATCGGTGCGCGCCCAGCTTGGACCTGCTGCCTCGGCGCGGGCGACGGTCGTTTCTTCGCCAAGGGCGCGGAAAAACCGCTGCCAGCTTTCATCAACCGAATTCGGATCGTTGGCGAACCGCGCTTGCAGTTGCTCGACGTATTCGGCGTTGTGACCTTGCAAGAAGGACTCGTTGTGGAATTGATCGTTGGAGGATTGCTCTGTCATTGGCCTAGACGGAAAATCCGCTCCCTATATACCGGCCCTTAATTGGGCCTTGAAAAGAAACCCGAGCGCCATGATGGACGCTCGGGATAGTATTACCCGATAGCTTTCAATACAGCTTCGCCCAGACCAGCCGGACTGTCGGCAACAATAAAACCCGCTGCTTTCATTGCTTCGATCTTGTCTTCGGCACCACCTTTGCCGCCAGCAACAATCGCGCCCGCGTGGCCCATGCGACGACCTGGAGGGGCTGTCAGCCCGGCGATAAATCCGGCGATAGGCTTGGCGCGACCGCGCTTAGCCTCGTCCTTGATGAACTGAGCGGCGTCTTCTTCAGCCGAGCCACCGATCTCGCCGATCATGATGATCGACTGGGTTTCGTCGTCTGCTAGCAATAGCTCCAATGCATCGATATGTTCCATGCCCTTGATAGGGTCACCGCCGATGCCGATGCAGGTCGATTGGCCCAAGCCAGCGTCGGTTGTTTGCTTCACAGCTTCATATGTTAGCGTACCCGAGCGCGAAACCACGCCCACCGATCCACGTTTGTGGATGTGACCCGGCATAATGCCGATTTTGCAGGCGTCAGGTGTAATAACGCCTGGGCAGTTCGGGCCGATCAATATGGATTTGGAGCCTTCGAGTGCGCGTTTCACACGCATCATGTCCAGCACGGGAATGCCTTCGGTGATACAAACGATCAGTTCCAGTTCGGCGTCGACCGCCTCGAGAATGGCGTCCGCAGCAAACGGCGGCGGCACGTAAATTGCCGTGGCGTTTGCGCCCGTCACGTGACGCGCTTCGTGCACAGTGTTAAAAATTGGCAGACCGATGTGCGTTTGCCCACCTTTGTTCGGAGTCACGCCACCAACCATCTGCGTGCCATAGGCAATCGCCTGTTCGGAGTGGAAAGTACCTTGCGAGCCTGTAAGACCCTGACAGATTACTTTAGTATTTTTATTAACGAGAACGGCCATGGATCAAGCCCCCTTCACTGCAGCAACAATTTTCTTGGCAGCATCGCCCAGATCATCCGCAGCAATAACCCCGAGGCCGCTGTTGTTAATGATCTCTTTCCCTTTTTCGACGTTCGTCCCTTCAAGGCGCACAACGAGTGGAACCTTAAGGCCAACTTCTTGCACGGCGGCAACCACGCCCTCGGCGATAACATCGCAACGCATGATGCCACCGAAGATATTCACAAGGATGCCTTTTACGTTCGGGTCAGATGTAATGATTTTGAATGCTTCGGTTACCTTTTCCCTGGTAGCACCACCCCCAACGTCTAGGAAGTTTGCAGGCTCGGAGCCATATAGTTTGATGATGTCCATCGTGGCCATCGCCAAACCGGCGCCGTTAACCATACAGCCAATCTCGCCGTCCAGCGTGATGTAGTTAAGGTCGTATTTGGAGGCTTCTAACTCTTTCGCGTCTTCTTCGGTTTCATCGCGTAAAGCGACAACGTCGGAATGACGGTAGAGAGCGTTCGAATCAAAGCTCATCTTCGCATCTAGGCATTTCAGGTCGCCGCCGTTGGTGACGATCAACGGGTTGATCTCCAGCATCTCCATGTCTTTTTCGACGAACATGCGGTAGAGGTTACTGATCAGTTGAACGCACTGTTTGATCTGCTTGCCCTCAAGGCCAAGCGTGAAGGCAACGCGGCGGCCGTGGAATGCGGATAGGCCAGAAGCCGGATCAACCGAGAAGCTTACGATTTTTTCAGGGGTGTTGGCCGCGACTTCTTCGATGTCCATGCCACCTTCGGTGGAGGCCACGAACGATACGCGGGAAGACACACGGTCAACCAGCAGCGCGAGGTAGAGTTCTTTCTCGATGTCTGCGCCGTCTTCGATATATACGCGATTAACCTGTTTGCCAGCCGGACTAGTCTGGTGCGTCACCAATGTGCGCCCCAACATTTTCTGCGCTTCTTCGGCGGCTTCAGAAACGGATTTGGTCAAACGCACACCGCCAGCTTTGCCAGCTTCGGGTTCGTTGAATGAGCCCTTACCGCGCCCACCCGCGTGGATCTGTGCTTTAACAACCCAAAGCGGCCCGTCGAGTTCGCCAGCGGCGGTTTTCGCATCTTCGGCTTTCAGAACCGGACGGCCATCGGAAACGGGCGCTCCATATTCTTTCAGCAATTGTTTTGCCTGATATTCATGGATGTTCATTCAACGGTCCCTTTTTGTGGTCCATGGCATGTTATGTCCGAAGGTATGAATAAATCCTTGCCTCGGCTCGCAATGAACTTAGGTCACCAATCGTTATGTGTAAAAGGGAATATGAGCCGGATCACGGTAAAATGTAGGGCAGAGTGACGCATGTGATCACATGAATAAAAACTGTGATCACATATTTAGAAAGTGGTGATGCAAAATTTCACTTTGATGTTTTGTGGTCCCGTCAAAGCAGCAGGACCACAAAGAAATTTAGCTTAACGAACCGTCAATACCCTTACAGGCAGCGACCAGACCATTAACCGCCTCAACGGATTTGTCGAACATCTTTTGTTCAGCTTTGTTGAGCTTGATTTCCACAACACGTTCAACGCCACCAGCGCCGATTACAGTCGGGGCGCCAACGTATAGGCCGTCCAGCCCGTAAGCACCGTCTACGTATGTTGCACATGGCAATACGCGCTTCTGGTCTTTCAGGAAGGCTTCGGCCATCTGGATTGCAGAAGCGGCAGGGGCGTAGAACGCTGAGCCGGTTTTCAGCAAGCCAACGATTTCAGCACCGCCGTCACGGGTGCGCTGAACGATGGCGTCCAATTTGTCTTGTGTGGTCCAACCCATTCCCACTAGATCAGGCAAAGGGATGCCGGCAACTGTGGAATAGCGTGTCAGAGGAACCATTGTGTCGCCGTGGCCACCCAGAACGAACGCTGTCACGTCTTTAACGGAAACATTGAATTCGTCCGCAAGGAAGTGTCGGAACCGAGCAGAATCCAGAATACCAGCCATGCCGACAACCATGTTGTGTGGCAGGCCCGAGAATTCGCGCAACGCCCAAACCATCGCGTCCAGGGGGTTCGTGATGCAGATCACGAACGCGTTCGGTGCGTGCTTGGCAATGCCTTCGCCGACCGACTTCATGACTTTGAGGTTGATGCCGAGCAGGTCGTCACGGCTCATGCCGGGTTTGCGGGCTACACCGGCTGTTACGATGCAGACATCCACGCCAGCGATGGCGGAATAATCATTAGCGCCGGACATATCCACGTCAAAGCCGCTGACTGGTGCGCTTTCGGCGATATCCAGTGCTTTGCCTTGCGGGACACCGTCGGCGATATCGAACATAATAATGTCGCCGAGTTCCTTTGTTGCTGCGATGTGGGCGAGTGTGCCGCCGATTTGGCCGGCACCGATAAGTGCGATCTTCGCTCTTGCCATGTTGCAAGTCTCCAAAATTAGGGTCGAAATCGAAGGGTTGCCTACGCCTAAAGCACCGATTCCGCAAGCGAGAAGCTGAATATTTTATAGAGGCGTGATGTAATCCCTTGCGCACAGGGGGATTTTGATGCAATTTTGTTGCGCCGCAGCAAAAGGAAGTGCCATGATTGACCGTAAGACCCTGTACCGTTCTGTCCTATATATGCCCGGTTCCAAGGCGCGGGCGCTGGAAAAAGCTAAGGCGCTGGACGCGGATGCGCTGATCCTTGATCTCGAAGATGCGGTGACGCCCGGCGAAAAGCCGATGGCGCGAGAATTGGTTTGCGAGGCCGTCAAGGTGCGTGGATACGGAAGGCGGGCAGTTGTTATCCGGATCAACGCGCTTGATTCAGAATGGGGTATGGATGACTTGAGGGCCGCATGTGCTGCTGTACCGGATGCAATCCTGATTCCCAAAGTAGGTTCGGCGGATGATTTGAAGCAGGTCGAAAAGATGATGAAAGCGTTTGGCGCATCGGATAACACTCGCATCTGGGCGATGATGGAAACGCCGCTGGGTATTCTGAACGCGCAAGAAATCGCGGCTTCGACGCTGATGTTGGAGGCCTTTGTGCTGGGGACCAACGATCTGTTCAAAGACCTGTCTGCGACCCACACGCCCGAGCGTTCAGCGGTTATCGCATCACTTTCTATGTGCCTTCTCGCGGCGCGGGCATATGGATTGATCTGTGTTGATGGAGTCTACAATGCGTTCAAGGATGACGAGGGCTTGCGTAGTGAGTGTCAGCAGGGTCGGGATATGGGGTTTGATGGGAAAACTCTTATTCATCCCGCGCAATTGTCGGTGACAAACGAGGTGTTCGCCCCTAGTGCAGCGGATATCACGCTGGCACAATCCTATGTTGATGCGTTTAACGAAGCTACGGCCACGGGCTCGGGTGTAGCGGTGGTTAACGGAAAGATTGTCGAAAATCTACACGTAGAGACCGCACAAAAACTGTTGGGTAAAGCGGCGACTATTGCTATGATTCAATAAAATTACTGGAAAGGACCAACAATGCTTGTTTATCGTTTGCTAACCGAAGATGACACCTCGGTCTTTTGCCACAAAGTGACCGAGGCTTTGTTCAAGGGCTGGCAGCTTGAAGGTTCGCCTGCCATGTCGTTTGATGCCGCGCGCGGTGTGATGCGTTGCGCGCAGGCTGTTGTTAAGGATTGCGACGGCGAGTATTCTGCCGACATGAAGCTGGGAAAAGTGTAAATGTCAAAAACCAGCGTGGGGAACTTCTTCGAGGATTATTCGGTTGGCCAAACCCTGACCCACGCAGTGCCTCGCACAATTTCAGGCGGTGAGCAGGCGGTTTACACAGCGTTATATCCCACCCGCTTCGCGCTGTATTCCTCCGACGAATTCGCCCGCGCTTGCGGGCTACCCGAAAGCCCGATTGAAGATCTGGCGGTCTTTCATATCATTTTTGGCAAGACGGTGCCGGATGTATCGCTGAACGCGGTCGCAAATCTCGGTTATGCCGAAGGACGGTTTTTGCGGCCAGTTTATGCGGGTGACACGCTGACGACGACGTCCGAGGTTATCGGGGTCAAGCAAAACTCGAACGGTAAAACCGGTGTTGTTTGGGTGCGCTCCACGGGCCGAAATCAACGTAGCGAGGTGGTTTTGGAATACGTGCGCTGGGTGATGGTTCGCAAACGAGACGTTAACGCTCCGGCGCCGGAAACGGTAATTCCGGAACTGAAGGCAGAGTTGCCTGTGGACGACTTGCCGATTCCTGCTGGGTTAGATTTCACCAATTACGACTTCGACCTAGCTGGTGAGCAGCATCGCTGGGGTGACTACGAAATCGGCGAGAAGATCGACCATGTTGACGGCGTCACGATCGAGGAGGCGGAACACATGCTCGCGACGCGCCTTTGGCAGAACACCGCCAAGGTGCATTTCGATGCGACTAATCGGGCCGATGGCAAGCGGTTGATCTATGGCGGCCATGTTATTTCAATGGCGCGGGCGCTGTCGTTTAACGGGCTGGCAAACGCGCAGATGATTGTCGGGATTAATGCGGGGGCGCATGCCAACCCGTGCTTCGCCGGTGACACTATACGTGCGTGGTCCGAGGTGCTGGACAAGGCGGAAACCAGCCGCTCCAACGTTGGCGCACTACGGATGCGGTTGGTGGCGACAACGGGCAGTTCTGCGGATTTCAAGTTGCGCGGCGAGGACGGCAAGTATGCGGCGGATGTCCTGCTTGACTTGGACTATTGGTGTCTAGCCCCCTATTGATATTCTGGTAGGAGTTCGTGATGAAAAGGTTAATATACTTGCATTGGTAGGCTTGATGTTTGCCACCGCCACCGACGCCAAAAAGCAGAGCAAGGGCGGAAATCGTATCGTTGTCTTGGAGCAAGACCTCGATGCCGAGGTTATGACTTACGTCGAGGCGAATGTTCTGGCGACTATGTATCACGAACTTGCGCACGCGTTTATTGACCTGATGCCCTTGCCGGTTTTTGGCCGCGAAGAAGATGCCGCTGATACTTTTGTGGTTGTGATCACGGACGCGTTCTTTTCGGATAGTGCGGCAGAGCAGCTTACGTGGGCAAGTGCTTACCAATATGCTCGTGATGCCGAAGAGGCGGAAAAAAAGGGCGTGGAGCCGGCGGTTTGGGACGCGCATTCTCTTGACTTGCAAAGATATTATAACCTGATTTGCCTGTATTACGGCGGCGACGTCGAAGCGCGCAAAGGCTTTGCCAAGGAATTTGGTTTGCCAGATGACCGCGCTGAAACCTGTGAAGAAGAACGCGATCTAGCCGAAAGCTCCTGGGGGGCTGTGCTTGACGGAATTGAGCGCATGCAGAATGGGCCGGACTGGATCGTGTTGGACGAAGATATTGATACGTTGGGGAACTCGTATGTGATTGCTGCGCATACTGTAATTCGCGAAGAAATCGCACACCTTAACAAACGCTTTGCGCCGGATTTTAGGGTCAAAGTGGTGATAGAGAACTGCAATCAGGAAAACGCCTTTTATTCGCCGAGCGAGGAAAAAATCACGATGTGTAACGAGATCGTCCGGTCATTCATACATGATTAGACTGTTGTGATCACACAAAACATAGCAGTGATCACAAAATTGTAAAACTGCATAAATTCGCGGGAAATCGCCTGTGGCGGGGTGGGCAAGTTTACTAGCCTGCTTTAACGTCGTGTTAGAATTCCAATTGCGGTATGCTTTGGCATACTCTGGCTGGCACGACCTGGCTATTTGAAAAGGGGAAGACATGGCCGATGTAAACCGAGGCGAGCGCCCGCTTTCGCCGCATCTTTCGATTTACCGTTGGCAAGTGTCGATGTTCACATCGATGACGCATCGGATTACGGGCGTTGGACTGACGTTGGGCGCGGTTTTGGTCGTTTGGTGGTTTTTGGCCGCGTCGACCAGTGCTGAATATTTCGAGTTCGCCGACAAAGTGCTGACAAGCTGGTTTGGCTCGATGATCTTGATCGGATCGCTCTGGGCGCTGTGTTTCCATTTCCTTAATGGCATCCGACATCTGATTTGGGATACGAGTCGCGGGCTGGAGCGGGAAACTGCCCAGAAAACCGGCATTGCCGTTTTAATCGGTTCGGTGGCTCTTACCGCTGTAACCCTGTTTGTAATATAAAGGAGCGCGAGATGAGTTATGTAACCGACAAGAAACGCGTTCACGGCCTTGGGTCTGCCAAAGACGGTACTGGCCATTTTATCAGCCAACGCGTTACCGCAATTGCGCTGATCCCGTTGACTGCTCTGTTTGTTTTGCCGCTCGGATATAACCTTGGCGCCGGATATGACCGCGTGATCGAGGCTTATTCGCATCCGGTAAACGCAATTGTTGTGATCCTGTTTTTCATTACACTTTTCACTCACCTGCGCCTCGGACTTCAGGTGGTGATAGAGGACTACGTTCATGGCCATGGTACGCGGACTGCGCTGCTGATCGCCAATACTCTTTTCTGCTGGTTGTTCGGCCTGACGGGCGTTTTCGCCATCGCAAAAATCGCCCTTTAATACGCGGAGGCCACCATGGCTGCATACGAATATATTGATCATAATTACGATGTTGTAGTTGTCGGTGCTGGTGGTGCTGGCCTGCGGGCAACGCTGGGCATGGCCGAACAGGGGTTGAAAACCGCCTGCGTTACCAAGGTTTTCCCGACGCGCTCACACACGGTTGCGGCGCAGGGCGGAATTGCTGCGTCTTTGTCCAACATGGGGCCGGATAACTGGCAGTGGCATATGTATGACACGGTCAAAGGCTCGGATTGGCTTGGCGATATGGACGCGATGGAGTATCTGGCCCGCGAAGCCCCCAAAGCGGTGTACGAGCTAGAGCATTACGGCGTTCCGTTCTCGCGCACGGAAGAAGGCAAGATTTACCAGCGCCCATTTGGCGGTCATACGACAGAATTCGGCGAAGGCCCCCCAGTTCAACGCACATGTGCAGCGGCTGACCGGACAGGCCACGCGATGTTGCATACGCTCTATGGGCAATCCCTCAAAAACGACGCTGAATTCTTCATCGAATACTTCGCGATTGATTTGATCATGTCGGACGACGGTCAGTGTCAGGGCATCCTTGCATGGAAGTTGGACGACGGCACGCTGCACCGTTTCAACGCCAAGATGACAGTTTTGGCGACCGGCGGTTATGGACGCGCATTCTTCAGTTGCACATCAGCCCACACCTGCACAGGTGACGGCGGCGGAATGTTTGCACGTCAAGGCAAGGCAATGCAGGACATGGAGTTCGTGCAGTTCCACCCGACAGGTATCTATGGCGCTGGCATGTTGATCACCGAAGGCGCGCGCGGCGAGGGTGGTTACCTGACGAATTCTGAGGGCGAACGGTATATGGAGCGGTATGCGCCGACCTATAAAGACTTGGCGTCGCGCGATGTGGTTTCACGCTGCTCAACCATCGAAATTCGCGAAGGGCGCGGCGTTGGGCCGAATAAGGACCACGTTTATTTGCACCTCGATCATTTGCCACCTGAAACCTTGGCCGAACGCTTGCCGGGTATTTCAGAAAGCGCCAAGATTTTCGCAGGCGTCGATTTGACCAAAGAGCCGATTCCGGTTCTGCCAACAGTCCACTATAATATGGGCGGTATTCCAACCAACTATATGGGGCAGGTTCTGGACCCCACTGCTGATGATCACGATCGCATTTTACCCGGCCTTATGGCTGTTGGCGAAGCAAGCTGTGCTTCGGTGCACGGGGCGAACCGTCTTGGGTCGAACTCGCTGATTGATTTGGTGGTGTTTGGCCGTGCTGCGGCGATCAAAGCGGGCGCGATTGTTGATCCGGACACGCCTAACGCCCCGCTCAACACCGATTCTCTGGATCGTGCGATGGAACGGTTCGACGGCCTGCGCCACGCAAACGGCGCAATTCCAACAGCGGACATGCGTTTGGACATGCAGAAAACCATGCAAACGGACGCGGCGGTGTTCCGGTCGAACAAATCCCTGTCCGAGGGCGTCGAAAAGATGTCCGCGATTGCTGCGAAGATGGATGACCTTAAGGTTACTGACCGCTCGATGGTGTGGAACAGCGACCTGATGGAGACATTAGAGCTGACCAATTTGATGCCAAGCGCGCTGGCCACAATCGTTTCAGCCGAGGCACGTAAGGAATCTCGCGGGGCGCACGCGCACGAGGATTATCCGGATCGCGATGATGAAAACTGGCGCAAACATACACTCGCAAAGGTTGACGACTCAGGGGCAGTTATACTTTCATATAGAGACGTTCACCTAGATCCGTTAACAACGGAAGCCGACGGCGGCATCGAATTGGCAAAAATCGCTCCGAAAGCTCGCGTTTATTAAGAGGGTATTATGTTCCGCATAAGCATCATTGCAGCAATATTCGGTGTGGTCTTGACGGCCTGCTCACTGCCGCAAATGACCTATATCGAAGCTCTTGCCTTTTGTCAGAACAAGGCTGACGCCGCTGCCGGACCGCAAGGCGCGATCGGGCTAAGTGTTGGAACTGGTGGCACAAACGCATTCTTCGAAATTTCCCTAAGTGATTCAATTTTACGCGGAGACGACCCGAGAGACGTATACGAAACTTGCATGAATGAATTATCCCAAAACGGACAAATTTCAGGAGTTGCAGAATGAAAATCTTAACACTGATTGCCGTCGGCGCTACTCTGATCTCGTCGCTTGTGGATAAGTGACGGCGGCCAATCGGCTGGCGATAGCAATGACTAAGGATAAATAAATGGTTGAATTCACCCTCCCGAAAAATTCCCGCATGACTATCGGGAAGACATGGCCGAAACCGCAGGGCAGCAATGTACGTGCCTTTAAGGTTTACCGCTTTGACCCTGACTCGGGAAAGAACCCGCGGGTGGATACCTATTATTTAGACCTCGACGATTGCGGCCCGATGATTCTGGATGCGCTAATCAAGATTAAGACGGATATTGATCCGACGTTAACATTCCGCCGCTCGTGCCGCGAAGGTATTTGCGGGTCTTGTGCGATGAACATCGACGGGATCAATACGTTGGCCTGTCTGCATGGCATGGACGACGTTAAGGGCGACGTTAAGATTTACCCGCTGCCGCATATGCCTGTGGTCAAGGATTTGATTCCGGATTTGACACATTTTTATGCACAGCACGCCAGCATTATGCCGTGGCTGGAAACCAAAACCAACCGTCCGGCACAAGAATGGCGCCAGTCAATCGAGGATCGCAAGAAGCTCGACGGGTTGTATGAATGCGTGATGTGCGCGGCTTGCTCTACTTCCTGCCCAAGCTATTGGTGGAATGGTGATCGCTATCTTGGGCCAGCAGCGTTGTTGCACGCTTATCGCTGGATCATCGATTCCCGTGACGAAGCAACGGGTGAGCGTCTGGACGAGCTGGAAGATCCGTTCAAACTGTATCGTTGCCACACGATTATGAACTGCACAAACACTTGTCCCAAGGGCCTTAACCCTGCAAAAGCAATCGCCGAAATCAAAACTATGATGGTTGAGCGTCGAGTGTAACACGTTGTTAACCTTTGTTAATATTCGTTAATAATCACAAAAAATCCTCCCCGACGGGAAGGTTTTTTTGTGGCTTAGCTAAACGCCGCTTCCAGTGCGATTTCCACCATATCGCCAAAACTGCGCTCGCGCTGGTCCGAAGGCAACGCTTCGTGCGTTTTCAAATGATCGCTGACGGTCAATACCGCCAAGGCGCGGACGTCGTAGCGGGCGGCGAGGGTGTAAAGCTCGGCAGATTCCATTTCCACACCCAGAACGTTGTGACGTTCCAACTCTGCGTCCATCTCAGGGCTTTCGGAATAGAACACGTCGGAGGAGAAGATATTGCCAACATGAACAGGGGCCTTGCGCTTTTCGGCTGCTTCAACCGCGGCTGTCAACAAGGACCAATCGGCACACGGCGCGAAGCTCGCATCACGAAAAAGGGGCTTATTCATATTGGTCGTATAAGTAGCGGACATCGCGATGATCACGTCACGGATGTTGATATTCTCCTGCATCGCTCCACATGATCCAATACGGATCAGGGTTTTCGCGCCGTAGTCCTGAATCAATTCGTTAACGTAAATCGACAGCGAGGGCATTCCCATTCCTGTCCCGTGTATCGTTACTCGGTTACCCCGCCACGTGCCGGTATACCCCAACATTCCGCGCACCTCGTTAACGCAGACGGCATCGTCCAGAAATGTCTCGGCGGCCCACTTTGCACGATAAGGGTCTCCGGGCAATAAAACGGTTTCGGCGATCTCACCGGGTTTTGCGCCAATATGGACAGTCATGGTAACTCCTATATAAAACTGTTCTGTCCCATATAGACCACCCGCGTGCGTTTGGTTATATCCTAAGCGACAGTTACGCATAAAAGGTTCAAATAAATGTCTACTACCCCACGTCCGATGACATCGCGCAAATGTGGCCCCTTGAAGGGCGAGGCACATGTACCCGGCGACAAGTCGATTTCTCACCGCTCGATGATATTAGGCGCGCTTTCGGTCGGGGAGACTCGGGTGACCGGATTACTGGAAGGCGAAGACGTTCTGGACACCGCCAAAGCGATGCAAGCGTTTGGAGCAACGGTTGAGCGAATGGACGATGGCGAATGGGTCATTCAGGGCGTTGGCGTTGGTGGCTTCGCCGAACCCGAGCAGGTGATAGATTGTGGCAATGCGGGCACAGGTGTGCGGCTGATTATGGGTGCAATGGCGACCACGCCGATTACAGTGACATTTACGGGCGACGCCAGCTTGCGATCCCGCCCGATGGGCAGGATTACCGATCCGCTGACGTTGTTTGGGGCGCAGAGCCATGGGCGCAGCGGTGGGCGGTTGCCTTTGACTATGGTTGGCGCGGTTGATCCGGCTCCGGTGACGTATCACACGCCGATGCCCTCGGCGCAGGTGAAGTCGGCGGTGTTGCTGGCAGGGCTGAATGCACCTGGCAAGACTATCGTGATCGACAAAGAAGCGACGCGCGATCATACGGAACGTATGTTGGCGGGATTTGGCGCCAAGATCACTACGGAAATTACCGACGAGGGTCGCGTGATCACTCTGCAAGGCCAGCCAGAATTGACTGGGCAGACGATCGTTGTACCGCGTGACCCGTCCTCGGCGGCATTTCCGGTTGTGGCGGCGTTACTGGTCGAGGGCTCTGAAATTTTAGTGCCGAATATCGGTCAGAATCCGACGCGTAACGGTCTGTTTGCCACGTTGGTCGAGATGGGCGCTGACATTACGTTTGAGAATGAGCGCATCGAAGGCGGCGAACCTGTCGCAGACCTGCGAGTCAAGCACGGACCTTTGAAGGGCATCGAAGTGCCGCCGGAACGCGCAGCTAGCATGATTGACGAATACCCGATACTTGCGGTGCTGGCATCGACTGCCGAGGGCACTACTGTCATGCGCGGCGTAAAAGAGCTTCGCGTAAAGGAGAGCGACCGAATTGACGCAATGGCTCGCGGTCTGGAGGCCAATGGCGTGCGGATCGAGGAAGACGAAGATACCTTTATCGTGCATGGCATGGGCAATGTTCCCGGCGGGGCGATGTGCAAAACGCATCTGGATCACCGCATCGCAATGAGCTTTATGTGTCTGGGTATGGCTGCCGAGAAGCCTGTCGGGATTGATGATGCCGGGGCAATTGAAACCAGCTTTCCGGACTTTCTGCCGCTGATGGAGCGGCTGGGCGCTAGCTTCCGAAAGGATAACCGATGAAAATGGGCGGATGTTTATGTGGCGCGGTAACATATGAGGTCGATGGCCCTCTACGTCCTGTCGTAAATTGCCACTGTCGGCAATGCCGTAAGACGTCAGGGCATCACGTAGCAGCAACCTC
>JAPYON010000039.1 GCA_029938175.1 Paracoccaceae bacterium
TTATTGATCTGAGGAATCGCACATGAACACTCCATCCCTTCTTATTCTTGCCGGTGACGGTATCGGCCCCGAAGTTATGGGCGAAGTTAAGCGGATTATTACGTGGTATGGCGAGAAACGCGATATGACGTTTGACGTATCCGAGGATCTGATCGGCGGTGTGGCCTATGACACGCACGGCACGCCGTTGACGGACGAAACCATGGCCAAAGCGCAGGAAGTGGATGCGGTTCTGCTGGGCGCTGTTGGCGGTCCGGCGTATGACGATCTGGACTTTTCGGTTAAGCCCGAGCGCGGGCTTCTGCGCCTTCGTAAAGAGATGGACTTGTTTTCGAACCTACGCCCTGCTCAGTGCTTCGATGCGTTGGCGGACTTCTCGTCGCTTAAGCAGGATATCGTTGCAGGGCTGGATATTATGATCGTTCGAGAGCTGACTTCGGGGTCGTATTTCGGTGAGCCTCGCGGCATTTTCGATCTGCCGAATGGCGAGCGCGAAGGGATAAACACGCAGCGTTACACAACCAGAGAAATCCGCCGTGTGGCGCGGTCGGCGTTTGAATTGGCACGGAAGCGGAGCAACAAAGTTTGTTCCATGGAGAAAGCCAACGTGATGGAAAGCGGCATTCTTTGGCGCGAAGAAGTTACGTGGGTGCACGAGAACGAGTATCCCGACGTGGAACTATCACACATGTACGCAGACAACGGCGCGATGCAGTTGGTGCGTTGGCCAAAACAGTTCGACGTGATTGTGACGGACAACCTGTTTGGCGATATCCTTTCGGACTGTGCGGCTATGCTGACAGGTTCGCTGGGGATGTTGCCATCTGCGAGCCTTGGTGTGCCGATGGAAAACGGTCGTCCGAAGGCAATGTATGAACCGGTACACGGTTCTGCGCCGGATATTACGGGTCAGGGTAAAGCCAACCCGATTGCTTGTATTCTGTCGTTTGCGATGGCGCTTCGCTATTCGTTTAACGATGGTGCCGAGGCAGATCGTCTTGAGGCGGCTGTCGAGAAAGTGTTGGCCGACGGTGCACGGACGGCTGATCTTTTGGGACCGGAAGGTGGCTCGCCTATTTCGACAACCGAGATGGGTGATGCGATTCTGGCGGCGCTGGACGCTAGTCTTTAAGCAAAAAAGTATCTGCACAGCCCGTTAACCTATGCCGGTTTTCGGGAAATAGGGCTGAGCACAGCCCGTACACAATGCGTGCACAGCGCGTATGTACGATTTTGAAGTGTTTCGTTTTAATCTTTTGCCAGAATACGGCCGAACAGAACAGCTAACCGCGTTAACGAGTCGTCAATTATTCGGAATTTCAACTTGTGTATCAACGTCAGGAATTAGTGCTGCGCGACCCGTTGCAATATTTTGGCAATAGCGGGATTTTTGACTATTACGACCTAGTCGTCAGCGGCCTCGACCTTCAGCGCCGAGAATTTGAATTCCGGGATTTTTCCATACGGATCCAGTGCCGAGTTGGTCAGGATGTTGGCAGCTGCCTCGACATAGGCGAAGGGTAGAAAGACGTTGTCTTCGGCGATGCCTCGGTCCGCGCGGGCCATAATCGTGATGGAACCACGGCGAGTGGTTAGGCGGATCATACCACCCGGTTCAACGCCCATAGATTTGAGAGTTTGCGGATGGAGAGAGCAGTTCGCCTCTGGCTCCACCGCGTTCAAAACGGTTGCGCGGCGGGTCATGGAACCCGTGTGCCAATGTTCGAGTTGGCGGCCTGTTATCAGGATGAACGGGTAATCCTTATCTAGTGTATCGGCAGGCGAGACGATGCTGGCGGGCGTGAAACGGGCGCGTTTGTCGGCGCGTGGGAAGCCGTCGGTGAACACGATTGCTTGGCCAGGATCTTCGGGTGACAGGCTGGGGTAGGTGACGGTTTCACGTTCAAGGCGTTCCCATGTTATGTTGTCCAGTGATGCCATCGTCAGCTTCATTTCGGCGAAAACTTCGCTTGGGTGTTCATACGTCCAGTCTAGACCGAGGCGGTTGGCCAGATCGACGGTTATGGCCCAGTCGGGGCGGGCTTGGCCGGGGGACTTCACGGCGGCGCGGCCCATTTGCACTTGGCGGTTGGTGTTGGTGACAGTCCCGGTTTTTTCGGCCCATGCAGCGGCGGGAAGGATTACGTCGGCGTAATTAGCGGTTTCGGTCAGGAAAATGTCCTGCACGACGAGTTGATCCAGTTTTGCAAGCGCGTCGCGCGCGTGTTCTACGTCGGGGTCGGACATGGCAGGGTTTTCGCCAAGGATATACATGCCGTTGATGTCATCATTGTGGATGGCGTCGATGATTTCTACGACAGTCAGACCTTTTTCGGCGCCGAAGTCGTCGCATTGCCAAAGGTCGATGAATTTCGCACGGATGGAGTCGTCGGTGACGGTTTGGTAATCCGGCAGGAACATCGGAATCATACCGTTATCGGACGCGCCCTGCACGTTGTTCTGGCCGCGCAGCGGATGCAATCCTGCACCCGGTTTACCGACGTTGCCCGTCATGAGCGCTAACGAGATCAGACAACGCGCGTTGTCGGTGCCGTGGATATGTTGGGAAACACCCATGCCCCAGAAGATCATTGCAGCTTTGGCGGTCGCGAATTCACGAGCGACGGTGCGCAGCGTCTCGGCGTCTATTCCACAGATCGGGGCCATTTGGTCGGGTGAGAAACCCTTGAGGTGGGTTTTCATCGCCTCCCAGTTCTCGGTGTATTTTGCGACGTACTCTTTGTCGTATAGGTTTTCCTCAACGATCACGTGCATGATGGCGTTAAGCATTGCTACGTCCGTGCCCGGTTTGAATTTCAGGCGGTGTTTGGCGTGGCGGCCAAGTCCGACGCCGCGCGGGTCCATGATGATCATGTTGCCGCCGCGTTTAGTGAACTGTTTGAAATAGGTGGCGGCGACGGGGTGGTTCTCGATTGAGTTGGCGCCGATGATGATCGCGCAGTCAGATCTCTCGATCTCGTTGAACGTGGCGGACACGGCGGCGGAGCCTACGTTTTCCATAAGTGCGGCGACTGAAGATGCGTGGCACAGTCGCGTGCAGTGATCGACGTTGTTATGGGTGAAGCCGGTGCGGATTAGTTTCTGGAAGAGGTAAGCTTCCTCATTAGAGCATTTAGCCGAGCCGAATCCAGCGACTGATTTCCCGCCTTTGGTGTCGCGCAAGTGAGCAAGGCCGTTTGCAGCGGCGTCGAGGGCCTCGTCCCACGTGGCTTCGCGAAAGTGGGTTAACGGGTTGCCGGGATCGACGTTCAGGCCTTTGGCGGGGGCGTCTTCGCGGCGGATTAAAGGTTTGGTAAGGCGGTGCGGGTGGGTGATGTAGTCAAACCCGAAGCGGCCTTTGACGCAGAGGCGGCTTTCGTTGGCGGGGCCGTCTGCACCGTCCACCCATGCTATTTTGTCGTCTTTGATCTTGAGCGAGAGCTGGCAACCGACGCCGCAATATGGGCAGACGGATTGTACTTCGTGATCATAATCGGCGCTGTTTCCGTGTTCGGTTGCGTCCAAAGCGGTGGCGGGCATTAGGGCGCCTGTCGGGCAGGCCTGCACGCACTCGCCGCAGGCTACGCACGTGGATGCGCCCATAGAATCGTTGAAATCAAAGGTTATTTCTGTGGAGTTACCTCGGCCGGACATGCCGATCACGTCGTTGACCTGAACTTCGCGGCAGGCCCGCACGCACAGGTTACAGTGGATACAGGCGTCAAGGTTAACGCGCATAGCAACATGGCTGGAATCTAGTAACGGTACGGGATTTTGCGATTTCGGGAACCGGCTCTCAGTTGCGTTCTGGGCGTTCGCCATATCAACAAAGTGCGATGCCTGATCGTGGGCGATGTCCGGTTGGTCGGCAAGTAACAGCTCGATCACCATTTTGCGGGATTTTTTAGCTCGTTCGGATGCTGATTTGACTGTCATACCTTCGGTCGGAGTACGGATGCATGAAGCGGCCAAGACGCGCTCGCCGTCGATTTCGACCATGCAGGCCCGGCAGTTTCCGTCGCTGCGATAACCCGACGCGTCGGAGTGGCACAGGTGCGGGATGTCGGTGCCCAGACGCTTGGCGACCTGCCAGATGGTTTCATCGGCGGCGGCCGTAACTTCGGCGCCATCAAGGGTGAAGGTGATCTGGTCGGACATCTTAAGCTCCGTGACGAGGTTGATGCAGGATATTAACCACGCCGCTTCGACGCAAGGCGCGTCGGCGTGCAATCTCAAAGGCGGTTGTATCGCTGGCTTTACAAAAACCGAGATTTGGGTGCATGGCTTGTGCCTTTTTTATTGGACGAGCAGTTGATTGCCGTTCTGGCCAGTTATCGTAGCGTTTACGATCTGGCCTACTTCTTGGGATGTGTCGAAATTGACTTCGGTGAAGGCTTCTGTCCGGCCCACATGAGGGTTTTCCATCAGGATGTTGTGGTGTGTTCCAATCAAGGTTTCTAGATGGCGACGTACTTGCGCATCGCCGGCCTCACGAAGGAGGGCGGCGCGTTCTTTGATGATTGCACCGTTCACGGCGGGCATTCGTGCGGCCGGGGTGCCTTCGCGGGCGGAATAGGGGAAGATGTGCAGCCATGTCAGGCCGCAATCTTCGATCAGACGCAGGGAGTTTTCGAACATCTCGTCGGTTTCTGTCGGGAAGCCGGCGATGATGTCGGCCCCGTAGATGATGTCGGGGCGGGCTTTGCGCATGTCTTCACAAAACTGGACCGCATCCTCGCGATTGTGGCGGCGTTTCATGCGTTTGAGGATCATGTTGTCACCTGCTTGTAGCGACAGGTGTAGATGCGGCATTAGCCGGAGTTCGGAGGCGATGGCGTCGATTAGGGCTGGGTCGGCCTCGATTGAATCAATGGAGCTGATGCGGAGGCGCGGTAAGTCGGGGACGAGGCGCAGGATACGTTGGACGAGGCCGCCGAGTTTCGGTTGTGCGGGCAGGTCTGCGCCCCAGCTTGTCATATCGACGCCGGTTAGCACTATCTCGTTGAAGCCTTTATCGACCAGCCGCTGAATTTGTTCGACCACTACGCCAGCGGGAACGGACCGGGAATTTCCACGGCCATAGGGGATGATGCAAAAGGTGCAACGGTGGTCGCAGCCGTTCTGGACCTGCACATAGGCACGTGCGCGAGTGCCGAAACCGTCGATCAGGTGGCCTGCGATTTCTGTCGCGGCCATGATATCGTTGACTATGATTTTCTCGGTCTGACCGATGAAATCCGGTTTGGCGAGGGCATTCCACGTGTCGCGCTGCATCTTTTCCAGATTGCCGAGAACCAGATCAACTTCGGGCATGTCGACGAAAGTTTTGGGTTCGGTTTGCGCCGCGCAGCCGGTGACTATCATGCGCGCGTTGGGGTTCTCGCGACGAAGTTTGCGGATGCGTTGCTTGGCTGAGCGGACGGCTTCGGATGTGACGGCGCAGGTGTTGATGACCACGGCACCTTTCAGTCCTGCATCCGCGCCAAGCTCGCGCATGGCCTCGGTTTCATAGGCGTTCAGGCGACAGCCGAAGGTCGCGAATATGGGCGGATTTTTGGTGCTCATCCGGCGGCCTTCAGGAATTCCGTTGAAAGAGTTCCAGACGATACCAGCATGGTCGGCCCAGTCATCCAGACGCCGTCTTCGCGCCAATCAATTTCCAGATCGCCACCGTCAAGGTGAACGGTCACGCAGCGCTCGGTCAGGCCTTTGCGGGCTGCTGCAACAGTTACCGCGCACGAACTGGAGCCGCTGGCGAGGGTGTGCCCGACGCCGCGCTCCCATACCCGAACGCGCAGGTTTTTGCGATCAACGACTTGCACGACTTGCACGTTGGTGCGTTCGGGGAAAAGCGGGTCGTTTTCGATGCGAGGGCCGAGTTCATCGAGGTTAACGGTTTCGGTGTCGTCTACGAAAAAACTGCAATGCGGGTTTCCCATGCCCGAGGCAACGGGTGCGCCTTTGATTGGTAGGGCAAGGGTGTCAACGTTGCGAGCTAGTGGGATTTCCTTCCAGCCAAGCTGCGGCTGACCCATGTTGACGCGAATCAGACCGTTGTTTGCATCTTCGCACATCAAATCACCGCGTCCGGTCCGCAGGACCACGGATTTGTCGCCTGTTTCTGCCATCATCAAGCGCGCCACGCAGCGGGTAGCGTTCCCGCAAGCGTCGGATAGGCTGCCGTCGGCGTTCCAGTAATCAACGGCGATGGTGTCGCAATCCATACGGATCAGCGCAAGTTGGTCGAAGCCGATGCCAAAATGACGATTCCCAATCAGGCGAGCCCGTGCAGCCGTCATCGGGTTGTCGCGCCCACGAGCATCGATCACCACGAAATCATTACCAAGCCCGTGCATCTTCAGAAATGCGAGGCCGCCGTTCTCAGAGTCGTTAATCATAGGCGCTATATAGGCGGTCTTATCGGGGCAGTAAACTTTTACTGTAACATTGTGATTTATGTTGTGTGTGAAGCAAATCGAACCATAGTCGAGATAGCTCTTCAGGAGCGAACATGAGCCACAGTTTTCCGCGCCACACCAAGGTTTCGCCGCCCGTCGCCGTATCCGGAAAGGGATGCTATTTGTACGACGCATCGGGCAGGCAATATCTGGATGCGTTCGGGGGTGCGGCAGTTTCGTGTCTTGGTCATGGTGATGTCGAAGTTACCGAAGCTATCAAGGCTCAGTTGGACAAGTTGGCCTTCGCGCACACAAGTTTCTTGACGTCGGACCCTGCTGAACAATTAGCGGATTTGTTGATTTAGCATGCTCCGAAAGGCTTGGATCGAGTCTATCTGGTCTCTGGCGGGACCGAGGCTACCGAAGCGGCGATTAAGCTGGTGCGGCAGTATTTTGTTGAAAAGGGTGAGCTGCAGCGACGGCATTTGATTGCACGCAAGCAGTCGTATCATGGCAACACAATCGGGGCTCTGTCAGCAGGAGGGAATATCTGGCGTCGCGAACAATTCGCGCCTTTGTTGATTGACGTCTCGCATATATAAGATTTGTATTTATATTTGAATGACCCATCCACTGCATGAGGCGGCGAAGGTCAGCACCGCGTTGGACGAGGTTATGTGCGGAATGGGCCGTGCAGGGCATCTGTTTTCGTGCGAGGCGGATGAAATTTTCCCCGACATTCTGTGCATCGCCAAGGGGCTTGATGGTGGTTATCAACGGATTGGCGCGATGCTGTGCAGCAGCGAGATTTACCGCACGATCGAGGACGGCACGGTTTTTTTCAGCATGGTCATACATATCTGGGCCATCCCGTTGCGGCTGCTGCTGGGCTGGCGGTTGTTTCAGCGACACTTGATCGCGGGTTGGCCGCAAGGGTGCGGGAAATGGGTAACAAGCTGGATGCGGCTTTGCAGTCTGAATTTGGCCAGGACCCGAACGCCGGCGATATACGTGGCCGAGGCCTGCTTCGGGGAATCTAATTGGTCGAGAGCCGCGAAACCAAGATACCATTTGATCCTTCGATGCGCCTGGCGGCTATAATCAAGGCAGAAGCGATGGAAAATGTCCTGACTTGTTATCCGATGGCGGGAACAATTGACGGACGTTCTGGCGACCATATTCTGCTGGCTCCGCCTTATATTATTGAGGATATACATATCGATGAGTTGGCACCCAAGTTAAAAATCTCCATTTCGCGGGCACTTGCTTCATGAAAGCGATTTTATGCCACCCGAGGCAAGATTCGCCCTTGACCCGACACGCAACCCCGCCTAGTTAAGCCCCCGATGGGCCGGTAGCTCAGTTGGTAGAGCAACTGACTTTTAATCAGTAGGTCCCGGGTTCGGATCCCGGCCGGCTCACCAACAAATTCAAAGGCTTAGCTGTTAATTCAGCTGAGCCTTTTTTGTTGTCAGCGAGACGCTCAGCGAGACGCATGAGCGGAGAACTGCGTAATAAAGCGAGTAGATTCCCCCTTTAGCCACATGGCTCATGTTTGAGATCGGCTTCATCAAAAGAATGCCTGCACTCTTGTAGTGCTGGCGATGCCACCTTCGCACTTCCGTTTAGGCTTTCGCGACTTCACACCATTACTTGACTAAAGTAGTCACCTATACTACCCGCGCGCGCATGGGTGTCGTTGCTGTGTGTGATGGCGCCCCAGGTTGTGGAGCAGGCGCGGTGGAGTCGAGTTGAAGTCGTTTGGGTGGGTGAGGGTGTTGTGGCTGCCCACCGGACTCCACCGCAGGTCTGAGGGGCTAGGGCGGGGGCTCTTCCGTTATTTTGGAACCATAGGTGCTGACGTCAGACACTGGAACACGACGCACGGCGTCAGAGAAGATTGCTTACTATGTACGAATGTCCGCTTAGAGCCCTTAGTTACGTGTTCTGGGTGTCGCCTTGTTGATCATCCCATGCCCATCGCCTAGCCTCAAGTCTAAGACAAATCAACGAGGGCAGCTATGGATACCAGTCAACACAGCACATCTTCCGTCAACGCAGCAATCGTGGCCGGTTGCATTGTCGCATTCGTCGGTTTTGGCTTTTCCGCAACCTTTGGTGTCTTCTTGCGCCCGATGTCTCAAGAATTGGGTTGGGGCCGTGAGATCTTTTCCCTTTCAATGGCTATTCAAGCGCTATGTTGGGGCCTTACACAACCTGTTGCTGGCATGGTCGCGGATCGATATGGAACCGCCCGCGTCTTGGCCTTTGGCGCAGTGGTTTCTGCCCTTGGGTTCCTGTTGCGCGGCGCGGTTATTGACCCAACGGTTTTCATCGCATCGGGTGTAATTGTCGGCATCGGTACAGGCGCTTGTGCTTTTCCCATTGTTATCATCGCGCTTGGTAAAGTCGTATCACCCGCAAAGCGCAGTTTTATCCTTGGCCTAGGCACTGCTGCCGCATCATCCGGTATGTTTATCGCCGCACCTGTGGCATCGCTGTTGATCGCTTGGATCGGCTGGCAATCTTCCATCCTTTTCATCGCCGCCAGTTTTTTGTTGATCCTGCCTGCATTGGTATTCATTGCCCGAGTTTCCCACCCCACTGCTTCGGGCAGTTCTGGCGGTGATTTCACCTACGCCATTAAAACTGCGTTTTCTGACCGGTCCTTCGTGTTGTTATTCGTCGGCTTCTTTGTGTGTGGTTTTCACGTCGCCTTCATCCAAACACACTTGCCCGCCTATATTGCAGATCAAGGTTTGGCGCCGATCATCGGTGCTTATTCTCTTGGCATAATTGGGTTATTTAACATCGCTGGTTCGTTTCTATCGGGTTGGACTGGTCAACGGTATTCTAAGAAAAATGGGCTGGCAATAATTTATCTGTCACGCGCCATCGTCATAACAGCATTCATCTTAACACCCCTAAGCCCCACAAGTGTTTATATATTTTCCGCCATTATGGGTGTGCTTTGGCTCTCAACTGTGCCGCTCACAACCGGCTTAGTGGCCCAAACCCAAGGTATTAAATACTTGTCTACACTTGCTGGCCTCGTGTTTTTTAGCCACCAGACTGGGTCATTCATAGGCGCGTGGTTAGGCGGGCGGATCTATGATTTGACGCAGGATTATACGATGATGTGGTGGGCCGCGATTGCGTTAGGTCTGTTGGCAACCGTTTTACATCTTCCAATCCGCGAAACGCCGGGGACCCTCGCTAAAGCTGAAGCGAACGGGTAAACACCTTAGAAATATCTGAAAACCGTAGCTGGTATAGTTGTTCTTGGAAAATACGGGGTAAGCTCTGTAGCGACTGATACGGCCGGAAGCAGCCATTAGTAGACGACAACCGTACGGCAGTTTCGTCCGCATAACCGACCTTCAACCCGCCGAAACCGAGAGTTGATTAACGGAAATCGTCGGGGGTCCACTTCTGGCCCTTAGCCGACATTGTGATGGTTGTCGTGAGTAAGCACAAACATGGTTGAAGCAAATGAAAACAGGTACTTAGGAAAATTGCGGCCAGCACTTGACATACGTGTTTTGGAATAGTCAGAATTGAAGCGTAAACTTTTACAAGGAAAACCCGTGTCGATTACTGCAAGCCACGCAGCAAAGATCGAAACCGCCATCGCACGCGATGAAGCGGCACGGCATCCGCTTGTGGCGTCGTGGCAAAGATCGAGTGTTCTTCACGATCTGGACCCTGGCAAATACCGTCCGCCTGAACGCCTATCCGCGCAGGAATTGGCCGAGGCCCAAGAACGGCTGGGCCTATTGATCCACACCAGCGAATCCAGCCTCGACCAGCTTTATGTAGCCGTTGGTGATGTTGGGTGTAGTGTAGTTTTGGCGGATAGAAACGGCGTTGCGGTTTCACGGCGCGGGGCGCAACAAGATGACAAAACCTTCAACAAATGGGGGCTATGGACAGGCGCAATCTGGAGCGAGGAGAGCGAGGGCACAAACGGTGTCGGCACGTGCATCATCGAAGAACGCCCGCTGACAATTCATAAAGACCAGCACTTTCACACCAAAAATACAGGTCTATCCTGCACAGCCGCCCCGATTTTTGACCATCAGGGGGATTTGATGGCCGTCATTGATGTGTCATCATGCCGTGCGGATTTAACGGCGGGGTTCTCTCGGCTTATTTCTGTTGCGGTGGTGGATACTGCCCGTCGCATAGAAACCGACCACTTTAAGGAGCGTTTTGCAGGGGCCAGAATTCTGTTGGCTGCTGCTGAAAACAGAAATGACCTGCCGCCCGAAACCTCTAGGGGGGCCGCGCTGATTGCGGTTGATCAGGATGATCTGGTAATTGGCGCAACCCGTTGCGCCCGCAACATCTATGGCCTGAGCAGCGCTGACCTGCAGAACCCGAGGTCGCTATCCAGCCTGCATGGTCAGAAGGTCGATCAGGCACAGGAATATGCAAGGGCCGAGCACCGGGTTATTCAGCAGGCTATGGCAAATACCGGCGGCAATGTCAGTGCGGCGGCACGCGAAATGGGGATCAGCCGCGCGACCCTTCACCGGAAGCTGAAGAAGTTTAATATGACAAAATAGCAGCGCTTTAGGCTGCCTCGCACCATTCCCCCGAACAACTGTCGCAGGGTTGATACAGTTTCACCGCAAATCAACGCCACCTCAGGTGACAGGCGCATAATTTCCGTCCAGATTGTTTGACATGTTGCGAAGGGCAACGATTCTGGGAGGAATATCATGACTTTTAAATTCAAAGAAAAATATGGCAACTATATCGGCGGCGAATGGATTGATCCGGTAGATGGCGTGTATTTTGACAATACAACGCCGGTAAACGGTTCTGTTCTGTGCCAAATCCCGCGCTCCAACGAAAAAGATATCGAGCTGGCGCTGGACGCTGCACATGCCGCAAAAGATGCATGGGCCGCGACAAGCGTAACCGAGCGCAGCAACATCATGCTGAAAATTGCTGACGTAATGGAAGCAAACCTTGGCATGCTGGCCGAGGCCGAAACATGGGACAACGGCAAGCCGATCCGCGAAACAAACGCTGCCGATCTGCCGCTGGCGATTGACCATTTCCGTTACTATGCCGGTGCTATCCGTGCCCAAGAAGGCGCGCTAAGCCAGATTGATAACGACACGGTTGCGTATCACTTCCAAGAGCCTCTGGGCGTAGTTGGCCAGATCATCCCGTGGAACTTCCCGATCCTTATGGCCGTCTGGAAAATCGCGCCTGCATTGGTTGCGGGTAACTGCGTTGTGCTGAAACCAGCCGAGCAAACACCGGCATCTGTTTTGGTTCTGGCCGAGCTGATCGGTGATTTGCTGCCAGCCGGCACGCTGAACATTGTCAACGGTTTTGGCCTAGAATGTGGCAAACCACTGGCAACATCCACACGGATCGCCAAAATCGCCTTTACTGGTGAAACATCTACTGGTCGCCTGATCATGCAATACGCTGCGGCGAACATCATTCCATCAACTGTTGAACTGGGCGGTAAATCACCAAACATCTTCTTCAAAGATGTTATGGCCGAAGACGACGCGTTCCTTGATAAAGCAATCGAAGGTCTGGTTCTGTTTGCATTCAACCAAGGCGAAGTTTGCACCTGTCCATCACGTGCGCTGATCCACGAAGACATCTATGAAGCGTTCATGGAAAAATGTCTGGCCCGTATTGCCGCTATCGTTCAGGGTGATCCACTGGATTTCAACACCATGGTTGGCGCGCAGGCATCGCAAGAGCAATACGAAAAAATCTTGTCCTACATGGATATCGGTCGCAAAGAAGGTGCCAAAGTTCTATGTGGCGGCGCTGGTGCTGAATTGGACAACAAAACATCCGGTGGCTATTATGTGCAACCGACTGTGTTCAAAGGCCACAACAAAATGCGGATATTCCAAGAGGAAATCTTTGGCCCGGTTCTGGCGGTTACGACCTTCAAAACTGACGAAGAAGCCTTGGAAATCGCCAATGACACACTTTACGGCCTTGGTGCCGGTGTCTGGACGCGTGACACAAACCGTGCTTACCGCATGGGCCGCGCTATTCAGGCAGGTCGCGTTTGGACAAACTGTTACCACGCATACCCTGCCCACGCAGCGTTTGGTGGCTACAAGCAGTCCGGTGTTGGCCGCGAAACCCACCTGATGATGCTGGACCACTACCAGCAAACCAAAAACCTGTTGGTTAGCTATAACCCCAACAAGCTTGGGTTCTTCTAGAGAATCAATTATTAAGGGCGTGCGTCACCGCACGCCCTTTTTTTGTCCGGAGGATCACATGCTAGACCAAGTAAAAGCGACCGATACGGCCTTGCAGCTTATCCGCGAAATCGTCGCAGATCATGGCCCGGTTATCTTTCACCAATCGGGCGGTTGCTGCGATGGTTCGGCCCCTATGTGTTACGCCGAGGGGGATTTCATCATCGCCGACCACGACGTTCAAATGGGCGAAATCGGCGGCGTGCCATTCTATATCGGTGGCAAACAATTCGAGGCATGGAAACACACCCGCCTGACCATCGACGTTATAAACGGACAAGGCGGCATGTTCTCGCTGGATAACGGCCGTGGAAAACGGTTCATCACGCGTTCAGATTTGTGCGAAAGCTAGGTATACGGAACGAATGTCAAATATCGCAAATCTGGGCAACTGGCCTCGCATCTGCAGCGAAAGTCCGCTTCCCGCCCTTTGTGTAGATCGACACGAACGGCCCAAAGGTGACACCAACCGGCAAGAAGGGTAACGTTCTAGTCAATCCATTCAGCTGGAAGCATAAGTATGGCCACACCCGAAGATAAACTAGAAGAACTTGGGCTGAAGTTGCCTCAGCCTACAAGGTTACCGGCAGGGCTGCACTTGCCCTTTACGTTAGTGAATATCAGAGGTGAACGCGTCCTATTTTCCGGCCATCCCAAGAATGCAATGGACGGAAGCCTAGCTGGCCCGTTTGGGGTTGTGGGAGCTGATATGACAACAGAGCAAGGATACGCGGAGGCCCGCGAGGTGGCGTTGTCAGTGTTGGCAAATCTTAAGGCCGAGATTGGTGAGCTCTCGCGAATAACTGGCTGGGCGCGCGTTTTCGGGATGGTTACTTCAGCGCCCGGCTATTCCGACCAACACCTTGTGGTGGACGGGTTCAGTGACCTCGTCATTGACGTGTTCGGAAAGGATGTGGGCCGCCACGCACGCTCTGCGATTGGTGTGGCTGGATTGCCCCTTGGGTTCGCAATGGAGATTGAAGGCGAAGTATTGATCGGTCATTGAACATTAAAGGTCGGCTTTATCCGCTTCCGCCGGATCTCAGCTGCGAACATAGGGCCAAATCTGTTCCACCAAAACCGTACGGTTTCGTGGCTCACATCGATCCCACGCTCGTGCAAAAGGTCTTCGACGTTGCGAAGCGACAGTGGAAAGCGCACGTACAGCATCACTGCGAGGCGAATGATCTCTGGCGACGTTTTGAAATATCGGA
>JAPYON010000171.1 GCA_029938175.1 Paracoccaceae bacterium
CTTTCAGACCACGCAGACGGCCAACGACGCGGCCGTTAACCACAACGTCGTCTGCAATCACTTCGCCGCGAACCGTAGAGCCTTCGCCAACAGTCAGCAGATGCGCACGGATGTCGCCCTCGACAGTACCTTCAACCTGCACGTCGCCAGATGTTGTGATGTTGCCTTTGATCGTCAGATCGGACGAAAGGATCGACGGGGCCGGTTTTGGTTTGGATGAAGCAGGGCCCGGGACAGCTGTCTTAGCCGTGCTTGCCGCTGGTTTTGTTGCGGGTTTATTTGTCGATGCGTTATCGGATCTTGGTTTCGAAAACATTTTGTCCTGCCTTTATGTATTTCATTGGATTAACGGCTGTGCCGCTTACTCGGACTTCATAGTGAAGATGGTTGCCAGTGCTTCTGCCAGTATTTCCCATATCACCAATTCGTTCCCCGCGCGAGACCCTTTGGCCTTTTGTTACACGAAGTTTGTTCTGATGTGCATAAATGGTCACGAAACCGAACTCATGCTGAATCTTCACCACTTTACCATAACCGCTTTGCGTTCCGGCGAAAATAACGACTCCATCGCCGGTCGCATAAATAGGACTGCCCCTTGGGCCAGCCATATCCACGCCCTTATGCGGTTTGCCATTACGCATACCGAAACTGCTGGAATACCGGAAACTGGTTAATACTGGCATCGATAGCGGCAACTTGGCCGAGGCAATGTTGTAAATCTGTAGATTATCGAGATCCCGCATCAATGCTTCCAGCCGCAAATCCGGTGCGTCCATCCCGATGAACGAAACCTCGTCCAAAGCGCCGCCCAACCCACCCGAGCCGGAATAGTTACGCCGAACATTGGCCAGCAGGCTTTGCAGATCCAGCTCCGTGCTTCTCAGCATTGCCTCCAACGGTGCAAAAGCGATCAGCACAGCCTCTTCAAGCTGCGTTATCATCCTGTTACGGCGCTGCGCATCCAGCTTGATAAGCTGCGCTGTGTCCGCAATCTGGTTTTCCAGTTCGGTCGTATATTCAATAACGTAATCGCGCCGCTGCAAAGTCTCGTCCAGTACTTCGTTCAGTGCGGCGACGGTGGTCATCAACTCATGCTCGCTGGACTGGCGGGGACCATCGTCCTTGGTTGCAGCTTCGAACTCCGCTTGCAAGCCGTCTAGGCCAACCTGTGCTGCGTTGCGTTCAGCGGTCACACTGTTCAGCTTGCGCTGCAAGGCGAACAACGTGATCTGCTGCTCGTTTTGTACGGTCATTGCGTCGATCAGTTCATCCTGCTGCGCCGATACCTGTTTTAATGCCAACGCGAATCTCGCCTGCATGGCCTGTGCCTGCAAACCAAAGGCGTCCCGTTCGTCCGAAAGTTCGGCAAGGCGCCTCTCGTATGCGTCCTGAAGGGATTCGCTGCGTGACTGCGCGCTGTCAGACACAAAAACGCTGGAGATCGTCGCTGTCGTTGCCACCATCATCCAGCCAATGGCCACTGTCGTGCCGATTAACAAAAATACGCGTGCAATGGGTGTAAACGTCAACTCGCGTTGGTCGACGCGCGTGCGGATCACCAGAGTTTGCTCTGGCAAAAATCTTGATAAGGATTTGTTAACCGAATTGAACAGCCGCGACATTAACCGATGTGACCTTGCTTGCAGGGTGATTAGATTTTCCTAACGTGAATAGGAAAAACCGAGCCTCATGGCAACCACAAAGGCCCGATTAACTAATGTTAAGCAGATAACAGCCGAACACGAAATCCCTACAATTACAGCGCTTCTACAGCCTCAAGCACAATGCCGACGTGACCATCCACCTTAACGTTGTTCCAGATGCGCCTAATTTTACCTGTCCCATCGAGCAGAAACGTGGTGCGCTCAATGCCCATAAACGTTCGGCCATACATGTTTTTCTCAACCCAGACGCCCAGCGTTTCCAGCAACCCGCCGTCTTCATCGGATATCAAGGGCATGCCCAGTTTGAACTTTTTGATGAATTTGTCGTGGCTGTCCGGCGAATCTTTGGACAGACCTATAATGTCTGCGCCCGCCGCATCAAACTCGGCTATATTCGCCGTAAACTCGATGGATTCCTTGGTGCACCCGGGCGTATCGTCTTTGGGATAAAGAAAAACAACAAGATTTCGGCCTTTGAAATTGGCCAGCGATATATTAGCCCCACCGTCACGGGGCAGGGTGAAATCAGGGAATTGATCTCCAACTTGCATGATACGCTCCTTAGTTTTTTTATAGAATACGATGTGGCGGCAGAAAGAAAACACCCAAATTGCTCTTTTCACGAAGGGCGCAGCGTATTACAGCGGCCTGAATGAGTGAGGCGACCATGCACACCCTTGATGATTACGATTTTGATTTGCCGGAAAACTTGATCGCGCTGCGCC
>JAPYON010000172.1 GCA_029938175.1 Paracoccaceae bacterium
GGGTCCGCAGGTCGATGACTTCGGCTGAAATACCTTGTTCGGCCAATTTGTCAGCGGCCTCCAACGCATATTGAACTCCAATGCTGAAACTGACGATGGTCACATCCGTTCCCTCGCGCCAGATTTTGGCTTTGCCAATCGGCACAGTGTAATCTTCAATCTCTGGAACATCGAAGCTGCGGCCATAGAGAATTTCGTTCTCAAGGAATACAACAGGGTTCTGATCGCGAATGGCAGATTTCAGCAAACCTTTTGCGTCCGCGGCCGAGTAAGGTGACAAGACCTTAAGGCCCGGAACCTGCGCATACAAAGCCGAGAAATCATGTGAGTGTTGTGCCGCAACCCGTGCAGCAGCACCGTTTGCGCCGCGAAAAACAATCGGGCAATTCATCTGGCCACCGGACATATACAAAGTCTTGGCGGCGGAATTAATAATATGATCTATGGCTTGCAAGGCAAAATTAAAGGTCATGAACTCGACAATTGGGTTCAATCCAGCAAAAGACGCACCAACCGCCAACCCTGTAAAACCATGCTCGGTGATCGGCGTGTCAATCACACGGCGGGGCCCGAATTCGTCCAACATGCCCTGACTGATTTTGTAGGCGCCTTGATACTCGGCCACTTCTTCACCCATCAGGAATACGTCTTTATTCGCGCGCATTTCTTCAGACATCGCCTCGCGCAATGCCTCGCGGACTGTCATGGATTTGAATGCTGTGCCCTCGGGCAAGTCATCCTCGGCCGGAACAATCACGGCCACCGGATCAGTTGCAACCGCAGGGGTGGGGCCGTCAGTCGGAGCATCTGCAATAGTAACGGCAACAGGTGTCGCCGTAACTTCAGTCGCCGATGCGTCCTCGCCATCTTCAAGCAGAACCGCAATCACTTCGTTAACCTTAACGCCTTCAGTGCCCTCGGCTACCGTCAGCTTGCCTATTACACCTTCGTCAACAGCTTCGAATTCCATCGTGGCTTTGTCGGTCTCGATCTCGGCCAGAATATCGCCAGAGGCAACGGTGTCGCCTTCCTTAACCAGCCATTTAGCCAAAGTGCCTTCTTCCATGGTCGGGGAAAGTGCGGGCATTAGTATTTGAATCGCCATGTTTGAGTTCCCTTACACGTATACATCTGTCCAAAGCTCGACTTCGGCCGGCTCGGGACTGTCGGTGGCAAATTGGGCAGCTTCGGAAATCACCGCTTTGATCTCCTTGTCGATTGCCTTTAGGGCATTCTCGTCCGCATGACCGCCGGTCAACAACATCTCTCGAACGTGGACGATAGGATCGCGTTCTTCCTTAACTTTTTGAACTTCCTCACGGGTCCTGTATTTCGCCGGATCGGACATCGAGTGCCCACGATACCGATACGTGTTCATCTCAAGAATATACGGCCCTTTGCCAGACCGACAATGCGCGATGGCTTTGGCGCCAGCGGCTTTCACGGCCAGCACGTCCATGCCGTCCACCTCGGCGCCCGGAATGCCGAAAGCCTCGCCGCGCGTGTAGATCGCGGGAGTCGAAGAAGAGCGTTCCTGACTGGTACCCATGGCATAGTGGTTATTCTCGATCACGAACACGACAGGTAATTTCCATAGTGCCGCCATGTTAAAGGTTTCGTAAACCTGCCCCTGATTGGACGCACCATCGCCGAAATATGCAAAACTTACGTTATCATTGCCGCGATATTGATTGGCAAAAGCCAGACCGGCACCGATCGGCACCTGCGCCGCCACGATCCCGTTGCCGCCGTAGAATTCTTTTTCCTTAGAGAACATATGCATCGAGCCGCCCTTGCCGCCCGAATATCCACCCTCGCGGCCCGTCAATTCGGCCATAACGCCTTTGGGGTCCATGCCGCAGGCCAGCATGTGGCCGTGGTCACGATACGAGGTGACCCGCTGGTCGCCCTCTTTGGCGCCAGCTTCAAGACCGACGATGATCGCTTCTTGACCGATATACAGGTGGCAAAAGCCGCCAATCAGGCCCATTCCATATAATTGCCCCGCTTTTTCTTCGAACCTGCGGATCATTAACATTTCGCGGTAATAGTCCAAAAGCTCTGCTTTTGAGACGTTGGGCTTCTTGGCTGCCATCGGTATTTCTCCGGTGTAATTGAAGGTAGTTTAATGTTAAACCATACTATACGCCAAGGGCAAAAGAAAAAACACCCCCATTTTTGCAAGGGTGTTATGCAATATTAACGATTGTTAACGAATTACGATTTCATCGCCGCGCGCCAGACCCAGCACCTTGCGGGCTTGCTCGTCCAGAAGGTCTAGGTCGAGGAACTCGTTTGACAACCGGTGGGTTCGATTTTGCAGTCTGTCGTGATCCTCGACCAAGATCTCTAATTCGGCCAAAAGGCGGCTTTCC
>JAPYON010000173.1 GCA_029938175.1 Paracoccaceae bacterium
GTCGATAACACCCCCTTCTCGATATGCACGCCAAGTTCCTGACAGGTCTGACGGATAATCTCGCGGATACGTTCTCGCATGGGGCCGCGCAGGACTTTGTAACGATATTTTGTAGTCCATACGACGTGAAATCGATGATAATATTTGGTATGGCTTCCTGTAGAATAGATCATAATCTTCCCTCTCCTTTTTAAGGCCCTTACCGCTTCGCGGGGTCTTAAAAAGGAGAGGGAAGATTATTACGCTTTACGCTGAAGCGAACCGGCTGGAAGCCGGTGGCTTAGGCCCAATTAATGGAAAGTAAAATTATGACAAACGATTACATCGTCAAAGATATCGCATTGGCAGGCTTTGGCCGCAAGGAACTCGATATCGCCGAGACCGAAATGCCGGGCCTGATGGCGCTGCGCGAGGAATTTGGCGAGAGCAAGCCGCTTAAGGGTTCCCGCATTGTAGGTTCGCTTCACATGACGATCCAGACGGCGGTTCTGATTGAAACGCTGGTTGCCTTGGGCGCCGATGTACGCTGGGCATCGTGCAATATTTTCTCGACACAAGACCACGCTGCCGCCGCGATTGCGGAATCTGGTGTGCCTGTGTTTGCGATCAAGGGGCAGTCCTTGGTTGAGCATTGGGATTATTTGGACAAGTCGTTCATGTTCCCTGAAGGCGCAAATCTGATCTTGGATGATGGTGGCGACGCGACGCTTTACGTCTTGCTTGGTTCGCGGGTTGAAGCGGGTGAGACCAATCTTCTTGCGGTCGCGACGTCGGAAGAAGAAGATGCCATTTTCGCGCAGATTAAGAAACGTATGGCGGAGACCCCAGGTTGGTTCACTAAGACGCGCGCAGCTATTCAGGGTGTTTCTGAGGAGACGACAACAGGCGTTCACCGCCTGTATGATCTGCATAAGAAGGGTCAGCTGCCGTTCCCTGCGATTAATGTAAATGACAGTGTGACCAAGTCGAAGTTCGACAACAAATATGGTTGCAAAGAGAGCCTTGTGGACGGTATTCGCCGCGCTACCGATACGATGATGGCTGGTAAGGTTGCTGTTGTTTGCGGGTACGGCGATGTTGGTAAGGGCTCTGCTGCGTCCTTGTCGGGTGCTGGTGCGCGCGTGAAGGTGACGGAAGTTGATCCGATTTGTGCATTGCAGGCCGCGATGGACGGGTTTGAGGTGGTTGTTCTTGAGGATGTTGTGAGCACAGCTGACATTTTCATCACAACGACTGGCAACAAAGATGTGATCCGTATCGAGCATATGCGCGAGATGAAAGACATGGCGATTGTTGGCAACATCGGCCACTTTGACAACGAAATTCAGGTTGCCAACTTGCGAAACCACAAGTGGACCAAGATCAAAGATCAGGTCGATATGATTGAGATGCCGTCTGGTGCACGTTTGATTTTACTGTCTGAGGGCCGTTTGCTGAACCTTGGTAACGCAACTGGGCACCCGTCGTTCGTGATGTCGGCTTCGTTCACCAATCAGGTGTTGGCACAGATAGAGCTTTGGACCAAGGGCGATGAGTATCAGCCTGGTGTTTATATTCTGCCGAAGCATCTGGACGAGAAGGTTGCGCGTTTACACCTGGCGCGTATTGGCGTGAAGCTTTCGAAGCTGAGCAAAGAGCAGGCGGACTATATCGGCGTAGCTGTCGATGGTCCGTTCAAGCCAGAGCACTATCGCTACTGATTTTGATCTAACTTTTAACTAATAAAATAAGTACCGCCACAACGGCTTCCTGGCGTGGCGGTAAAACCCTACTGGAGTACTTTTCTATGAACCGACAGAACTACATTTTAACTTCGGAGTCTGTCTCCGAAGGCCACCCTGACAAGCTGTGTGATCGCATTTCTGATGCAGTACTTGACGCGTTTTTGACCGAAGAGCCCGAGGCCCGCGTGGCCTGCGAGACCTTTGCCACCACCAATCGCGTTGTGATTGGCGGCGAGGTGGGCTTGTCGGATCCCGATAAGCTCAAGGATTGCATGGGCCGCATTGATGCAATCGCGCGCGAGTGCATCCGTGACATTGGCTATGAGCAGGACAAATTCCACCACAAGACTGTGGAAATCACCAACCTTCTGCATGAGCAGTCTGCGCATATCGCCCAAGGCGTTGATGCAGGTGAGAACAAAGATGAAGGCGCTGGCGATCAGGGGATCATGTTTGGCCATGCCACCACCGAAACCGAAGAGCTGATGCCTGCGCCAATCCATTATGCGCATAAGATCCTGCACCGCTTGGCCGAAGTACGCAAAAACGGCACTGAGCCAACCTTGCGCCCTGATGCAAAAAGCCAGCTGTCTGTGCGCTATGAAAATGGCAAGCCTGTTGGCGTGACGTCTATCGTACTCTCCACC
>JAPYON010000174.1 GCA_029938175.1 Paracoccaceae bacterium
GCAGAACCCGCTTCACATATGTTTCAGGAACCGACATTTTCTTGGCCGATTTCACAGCGGCTTTCAGGCCAGCGTTAACCTTCGGATCAAACGCATCCGCTTCGGCACCATCCCATGCACGAATTGCGGAGAATATTTCGTTAAGGCGTTGTTCGTGGATTTTCGAGCCTGCAACAAGCGCTGCAACCTTTTGTTCTTCAATAACTTTCCAATTGATAAACTCTTCAACATCCGGATGGTCCATATCAATTATAACCATCTTCGCCGCCCTACGCGTGGTGCCACCCGACTTGATGGCCCCCGCCGCGCGGTCGCCAATCTTTAGAAAAGACATGAGGCCTGAAGACTTACCGCCCCCGGCAAGATGCTCGTTCGAACCACGAAGCGAGCTGAAATTTGTCCCGGTACCGGAACCATATTTGAACAATCGCGCTTCACGGGTCCAAAGATCCATGATCCCGCCCTCGTTCACCAGATTGTCGGATACTGACTGGATGAAACAGGCGTGTGGCTGCGGATGCTCGTAAGCGCTGGCGGATTTTACCAGTTTGCCGGACTTGTAATCCACATAGTGATGGCCCTGCCCCGGCCCATCAATCCCGTATGCCCAATGCAAGCCGGTATTGAACCATTGCGGAGAATTCGGCGCGGCCATCTGCGATGCCATCATAAAACGCAGCTCGTCGTAATATGCCTTGGCATCAGCCTCGGTGGCGAACATGCCACCCTTCCAGCCCCAGTAGCACCACGTGCCGACAAGACGATCAAACACCTGCTTGGCGGAAACCTCACCGCTGTAGCGCTGATCTTCTGGCAGCTTGGCCAGTGCGGCATTGTCGGGCACTGACGGCAACAAAAATTCAGGAACACCCTTTTCCTTTACCTTCTTAACAGCAGCAGGCACGCCTGCTTTGCGGAAATACTTCTGGGCAATCACGTCGGACGCAACTTGGCTCCAGCCGACGGGGATTTCCATATCATCAAGCGCAAATACGATGGAGCCGTCAGGGTTCCGAATCTCGGATGCTGTAGTCTTAAATTCGATTTCCCCATAGGCGCCTGTTTTCACCTTGGTAAATTTTCGCTCTATTTTCATGCTTTCCCTCGCTCCATGGCGACACCAATCAGTAAAGAGGCCTATGGCGCCTACAATCAACGAAGCGAAGAACGGATACCCTTAACGCTTTTCTGCGCTTTAGTCGTAATCCTGAATCGTCCCGCCGACACACTACATATTGTGGTCTGTTTAGTTTCTGCATCTAGTTGGGGTGTTTTAGGCAGCACCGTCAACGCATTTATTTTTTTATTTCGCACAAAAAATTGTTGACGTGATATTCGAGTAAGCACCCAAACAGAATCACACAAACAGGGATTGGCGTTCGCTCAATATTAGGCAAATATATGCAAAAAACCTTATGTAAAATATTAACAAGAGTTTTCAAATGTTTTAACCAGAATTCTGCTGTGGAAGCTTAAGTATACAGTTGTTCGCCGAAAACAGAATCATCAGGTCATGACAAGGGCGCTTGGTGTATCCCTGCCACATCAAATAATTCACTGTCGAAACAAGTAATTCTCCAGATGCAGACCATTACACGACCAACCGTCGCAAAACTACGTTCGGCATTCGTTAACAGGATTCGATTTCTGGTGAAGATATTGGTCGGGGCGAGAGGATTCGAACCTCCGACCTACGGTACCCAAAACCGTCGCGCTACCAGGCTGCGCCACGCCCCGACTAATGAGGTTCATCTACAATGTAGAATCCCCGAAGGAAAGCGAAAAATCAGTCGCAGAGCCAGATAACTTCTGGGCCGGATATGGCCGGGTGACGGGCCTGCGTTCCGGCACCGATTTCCAGCAGATCCGCCAGCCCACCGTTGATCTCGAATACATATTGAATAGCGTTTCCGCCAAAGATTGTAGTTTCGTCCAGCGGGATCGCATTTTCATGCACATATTGCACAACACCCTGTGCATCTATGAAAATAATATCCAGCGAAATCAGTGTGTTGCGCATCCAGAAACGCATCAACTGGGGTTCGTCATAAACGAACAGCATTCCCGCAAATCTACCCAGCGCTTTTCGGTTCATAAGCCCTAAAGCACGTGTTTTAGGCGAATCGACCACCTCGGTCACAAAACGCACAGAACTGTTCTTTGAGCGGAAATCCAGCCGATCAGGCCCACATACACTTGCGCCCGACACCGGACCTGCGCCCAGCAGTAATGACACCACTATTATGAATCGAAAAATACTATTCCCCCTTGTGGATCACGTGATCCCAAGACTGTACTTGGCCAGCCATCTTTCCACGCGGTCCGTCAATTATACGAACGGAAATCGCTTCGCCCGGCTGCAAAT
>JAPYON010000040.1:0-12881 GCA_029938175.1 Paracoccaceae bacterium
ATCAAGATCTCTAATTCGGTCAAAAGGCGGCTTTCCTGTGCTTGCACCTGAAACAGCCGAAACATGCCGAATTCGCCTTGAAGGGCCGCATAGGTGAAAAATACCGCTCCGGCTATCATGCCGAAGGATGCCAGAACGCCGGTAAATCCGTCTTTGATGGAAACCTGATCCATTAACCTGCTGCCTCGTTGAGCATTTGATACGCCTCTGTTCGAATCATGTCACATGTGATTCGCAAAGGGAATCCCCTTACGGCAATAAGTTGGAAATAAGGTGGATTGTTACCTAAAAGACTCGGTCTGGGCTTGGTATCTAAACCTTGCGCCAAAGCGCTATCCAGTCAGAGGCGCGCGTTAACAGTTTAAAAATGGTTAACATCAACCCCCACTCGTAAACAAAAACATCCAGCGCAACGATGCACAAGATGATTATGGCGAACCAGAAGGCTACTTTATTGGTCATGCGGTATGCCGGTCCGTTTTTACGAACGGACCGGCCTTGAATCAAGCGTTGGTGAATTACGTCAACAAAGCTTCAACTTTGGCGACGACGTTTTCGGCGGTAATGCCAAAATGCGCATAAAGCTCGTCAATCGGGGCTGAGGCGCCAAAGCCTTCTATCCCGACGAAGTCTGCCTTCTTGGAGTTGCCACGCTCGCCCGTCAGCCATTTGTCCCAACCGAAACATGCAGCCGCTTCGATGCCGACACGAACGGAACCGGCAGGCAGCACGCGCTTGCGATATTTTTCTTCCTGTGCCTCGAACAGTTCCCAGCAAGGCATCGAGACAACACGTGTGCCGATCCCCTTCGCCTCAAGCAACGCTTGCGCAGCCAGTGCGATTTCCACCTCGGATCCGGACGCTAGAAGAATAGCCTGACGTTTGTTTTCGGCATCTTTCAGAACGTACGCGCCTTGGGCTGTCAGGTTTTTGTTGGTATGCTTGGTGCGAACCGTTGGCAGCCCTTGACGGGTCAAAGCCAGCGCGGAGGGCGTGCTTTGCGAAGAAAGCGCCAGCTCCCAAGCCTCGGCGGTTTCAACTGTGTCGGCGGGGCGGAAGACGTTCAAATTCGGCATCGCGCGCATCATCGCAAGATGTTCAATTGGTTGGTGTGTCGGACCATCTTCGCCCAGCCCAATGGAATCATGTGTCAGCACGTAAACCGTGCGGAGGCCCATCAAGGACGACAAACGCATCGCCCCTTTGGCATAGTCAGTGAATACCATGAACGTACCACCATAAGGCGCGCAACCGCCGTGAAGCGCCAAGCCGTTCATCGCGGCGGCCATGCCGTGTTCGCGAATGCCGTAGTAGACATAGCGGCCAGCGCGATTATCGGCATCGAACATGCCAAGATCAGGTGTAATCGTATTGTTTGAACCTGTCAGATCAGCCGAGCCACCGATTGTTTCCGGCATCACCGGATTAATCACCGCCAAAGCCATCTCGCTTGATTTACGTGTAGCAACTTTCGGCAAGTCAGCTGTGATCTGCTTTTTCAGCGCGCGAAGGGCGGAGCCAAGGCGTTTAGGGGCAACACCCGCAACTACACGGTCAAATTCACCTTGTTTACGTTCAGAGATGGAGAGCTTACGTTCATTCCATGCCGCATGATCCGTTGCTCCGCGCGATCCAATTGTTTCCCATGCTGATTTGATGTCTGCAGGGATCACGAAGGGGGCGTTGTCCCATCCATAGATGTTGCGGACCTTGGTAATTTCCTCGGCACCCAGCGGTGCGCCATGCGCGCCCGCTGTGTCCTGCTTGGCAGGCGAACCGAAACCGATATGCGTTTTGCAGGCGATCAACGATGGCAGCGGGCTTTGCTTGGCCTGCGTTATTGCCTTGTCGATGGCGACAGGGTTGTGTCCATCACAAGAATAAACCGACCAGCCGGACGCCGCAAAACGGTTCATCTGGTCAGTGATGTCGGAAAGTTCTACTTTGCCGTCTATGGAAATGCCGTTGTCGTCCCAAAGCACGATCAATTTGCCAAGGCGTTGTTTGCCTGCAAGGCCGGCGGCCTCGTGGCTGATGCCCTCCATCAGGCAACCGTCGCCTGCGATTACGTATGTGTGGTGGTTAACGATCTTTTTACCAAACCGCGCCGACATGGATTGTTCACCCATCGCCATGCCAACCGCCGTAGCCAGACCCTGACCCAAAGGTCCGGTGGTGGTTTCAATTCCATCGGCGTGACCATATTCTGGGTGCCCTGCCGTTTTTGCGCCAAACTGGCGGAAATTGGCGATCTCGTCGATTGTCATGTCTTTGTAGCCCGTCAGATGCAGCAAACCGTACAGCAGCATAGAGCCGTGTCCCGCCGAAAGAACAAAGCGATCCCGATCCGGCCAGCTTGGGGCCGAGGCGTCAAACTTCATATGGTTTTCGAATAGCACAGTAGCCACATCTGCCATTCCCATCGGCATCCCAGGATGGCCGGAGTTGGCAGCCTGAACCGCGTCGATTGCCAGCATCCGCAACGCGGCGGCTTTTTTCCAATGGTCTGGGTGCTGTTTGCGAAGGTCGTCGATGTTCACGGTGCTATCCTTTGAAATTGGTTCCGGTTGTTGATAACAGCCCCGTCAAATGGGTCAAGCGAAGAGAGACTACAAAATAGCCGCAAACCGTGCGAAATGTGGTTATAATCGTCACAACAAATATAATACGCGATTCGCAGACTGTTTTGCGGGCGAGGGAAGCTTAGTGATGAATGAATTGAAGACTTTGGAAGACCGTCTTAAATCTGCAACGGACCGCATTTCTGCGGCGTTATCTTCAGCCGGAGGGGCAGAGATTGATTTGGCCAATTTGCGCGATGAAAATACGGGATTACAGGAAAAACTGGCGGGATTAAAAAAACAACGCGAGGCGGATTTGGCCGAGGTTGACAGTTTGATCGAACAGTTGCGCCCCTTGATGGAAGGAGGTTCCGATGCCTGAAGTAACCGTAAGTATCGGAAAGCGTAATTTTGTTCTGGCCTGTAATAAGGGCGAAGAGCCCCATCTGAAAGCGGCTGCGAAGCTGTTGAGTGCCGAGGCTGATACCCTGCAGTCTCAGATTGGTCGTGTGCCGGAGGCGCGAATGTTGCTGATGTCGGGTTTGATGCTGGCGGATAAGGTCAAGGAAATGGAAGCAGCTGTTGGCGGGGCGGTAACACGCATCGAAGAACTTGAAGCCCAGATTGCCGCCACGGAAACTCGTATGACCTCAATGGCCGCCGCTGCGCCCAAGGCATTTCCGAACGAGGAAGTGTTGCTGCGTTCGTACGAGGACGCGGTGCTGCGTTTAGAGGAGCTGGCCGACGAGATCGAGGGAAAATAAAAAAACCCCGCCGGTTTGGGCAGGGCTTTCTAAACAAATTCTTAAGGAATTAACCGTTAGCTTCGCGGATTTTGTCTGCGGCGTCCTTGTTGAAGCCAATGTCGTTATCCGCCAGCAGCGTGTCCAGTTCTCCGGAAATTGTCATCTCGATGATGATGTCACACCCGCCAACGAACTCACCTTTTACGTAAAGCTGAGGAATTGTCGGCCAATCCGAGAAATCCTTGATGCCTTGGCGAACACCTTCATCGGACAGAACGTTAACGTCTTTGAATTCAACGCCCATGTAGTTAAGAATTCCGCAAACTTTGCTGGAAAACCCGCACTGTGGCGCGTCAGAAGTACCCTTCATGAACAGAACAACATTGTTGTCTGTAATGTCGGTTTTGATTGTGTCTGCTGCGTTTGTCATTGTGTCTTAATCCTTGATTTACTTTCGATGTATAGAATTTTTCCGCTCAAGCGTGGTATCTAACCTTTCGGCTGCCCGAACCACATCCATATCTATTTCTTCCATTCCCAAGGCAGGTTTGTCGTCTGCCTTCGATTTACTATCCTTACCTAGCGTGTCCGCCAGTGAAGCCCGTGGCTTATTCCTTTTTATCCAGACTTCGACCAGAACTGCGGTCACCAGTAGCGCCACAACACCGAGGATTATGAGCTTCCACCAGATCACCTATTCAGGCGCTTTCGTGGTCAAAGCCAAGGCATGCAATTCACCGTGCGCGCCGTCCATTTTACCCTTGAGCGCCGCATAAACAAGCTGATGCTGCTTCACGCGATTCAAGCCTTTGAATTCGCTTGCAATTACAGTCGCCGCATAATGATTTCCGTCACCAGCCAGATCCTGAATCTCGACTTTGGCGGATGGGAATGCCTCTTGAATGAGGGCTTCGATTGTGTGGGCTTCAATAGCCATATGCGAAATCTCCCGTTTCGTGTTGCGTTGAATTTAATCTCGCAGAGGGGCAGGCGCAAGGGGTGCGACGTTATTGATTTTTTAAGGGTCGGGGCGCATATCGTTGTAGCGATAATGACTAGTCTTCACATCGGCCACCTCCAAACGCCAGAAAAAAATCGACAGGGGAGGGTGCTGCGAAAAGTCTATAAAAACTTTACGACTATACTGCGACGTTGACCAATCCACCTTCGGAAGCTTCGCGAATGCTGGAAAGCGATATAGATGCCGCGCCCAGTTTCAAAGCGTCGCCGCCGACCGTTCCGACTTTTGCTGCGGGGACGTGGACCGCCGCCAGCATCGCTAACAGTTCATCAGCGTTCGCATCGTCGCAAGCCAGTAGATACCGCGCCTGATCTTCGCCAAAGAACCAGCCTGTTCCGTCGCCCTCAATGGTTAAACCGAGCCCCGAAGCCAGTGCCATGTCCGCCGCTGCAATCGCCAGACCGCCATCGCTAAGGTCATGCGCGGCACTTATCAGGCCTGCAGCTTTCGCCGCGCGAACTACTTCGCCAGCTTTGCGCTCGGCAGCTAGATCAACGTGCGGCGCGTCGCCGTCTTCGCGATTGAATACTTCGGCCAGTAGTGCAGACTGACCCAGATGACCCTTCGTTTCACCGATCAGAACCAGCGTGTCGCCATTATTGGGCGCAATGCGGATCACGTCGTTCAGCGAGTGCATAATCCCGACTGCGCCGATTGTCGGCGTTGGCAAAATTCCGGAGCCATCAGTCTCGTTATACAGGCTGACGTTGCCCGAAACGATTGGCATATCAAGCGCTGCGACGGCTTCGCCGATACCTTTGATGCAGCCGACGAATTGGCCCATGATTACAGGTTTCTCGGGGTTTCCAAAGTTAAGGTTGTCGGTCGTCGCCAGCGGAGTCGCCCCCGTCGCACAAAGGTTACGATAGGCCTCGGCGACGGCCTGCTTGCCACCCTCGAACGGGTTCGCTTTGCAATAACGCGGGGACACATCGGAGGTAAACGCCAAGGTTTTGGGCGTGCCGTGCACCCGCACAACTCCTGCATCAGACCCAGGCCGCACAACTGTATCCGCGCCGACCATGTGATCATATTGCTGCCAGACCCAAGCGCGGGACGAATAGTTTGCAGAGCCAACAATGGTTAACAACGCTTCAGCCGTGTTGACCGCGTCAACGTCGGCTAACGGCGCAGGCGCCGGCGTTTCGACCCATGGACGGTCGTATTCAGGAGCCTCTCCAGATAGCGCTTTCAGCGGCAGGTCGGCCATTAACTCTCCGTTAAGACGTATTAAAAAACGGTCTTCGGCGATTGTTTCACCAACAATCGCAAAGTCCAAATCCCACTTGTCGAACACAGCTTTGGCTACTTCTTCCTTGTCAGGATTAAGCACCATCAACATGCGCTCCTGAGACTCAGAAAGCATCATTTCATAAGCGGTCATGTTTTCTTCACGCACGGGCACTTTTTCAAGATTAAGCGCCACACCAAGGCCGCCCTTATCGCCCATTTCAACAGCCGAACAGGTCAGGCCAGCAGCCCCCATGTCCTGAATGGAAATCACTGCACCGGTCTGCATCAGCTCCAGCGTGGCTTCCATCAAGCGTTTCTCGGTGAACGGATCGCCAACCTGAACGGTGGGGCGTTTTTCCTCGATCGTGTCGTCAAATTCTGCCGAAGCCATAGTCGCGCCGCCAACACCGTCGCGGCCCGTTTTTGCGCCCAGATAGACCACCGGCATGCCTACGCCCGAGGCAGCAGAGTAAAAAATGTCTGACGTATTCGCGATTCCCGCCGCAAAAGCGTTAACTAGACAGTTACCATTATAGGCCTTGTGAAAACGGACTTCGCCGCCAACGGTTGGAACACCAAAACAATTACCGTAGCCACCAATTCCCTCAACCACTCCGTTAAGAAGTTGTTTAGTTTTGTGGTGCGATGGCTCGCCGAATGAGAGCGAGTTCATCGCCGCCATAGGGCGTGCTCCCATCGTGAACACGTCGCGCAAAATGCCGCCCATACCTGTCGCTGCGCCCTGATAGGGTTCGATGTAAGACGGGTGGTTGTGGCTTTCCATTTTGAAAACAATACATTGACCGTCGCCGATGTCGACGATACCTGCGTTCTCTCCTGGTCCGCAGATAACCTGAGGCCCTTCGGTCGGCAACGTCCGCAACCACTTCTTCGAGGACTTATACGAACAATGTTCGTTCCACATAGCCGAGAAAATCCCCAACTCGGTGAACGTCGGATCACGGTCCAGCAGTTCGAGGATGCGCTGATATTCCTCCTGATTCAGACCGTGTTTGCGGATAACTTCGAGGGTGATGGCTGGCTCTTTGGTCATGGGAATCTCCGGTGGGCAGCAGAATTTGCTGGGGTTGTAACCTGTGCAGTGCCACTTGGAAAGCCGGAAACTATTGTCTTGATGCCACAGTGGCGCTAGGCAGATTCCATGAGCAAATCACACAAAGTTTTTGGCATTGGATTGAACAAGACCAGCACATCAGCCTTAAGCAGGCGTTGGTTAGCTTGGGGTATAATCATAGTGATCGGCGACGGCATTTTACTTATAATTACTTTAGCGGATATTTTGAGAAGGTATTCGAGACAGCCGCACAGTACGATTCATTCGAGGATTGCCCATGGCCTTTGATGTATAGTCAAGTGTTTGAAGAACACGGCGAGGGCGCCCGGTTTTTTTGACTCGTAGACGATCCGCCGATGCGTGGCTGGAAGGTCTAAAGGCACATTCGATGGTCACCAATCCGAAAAAACCCACGCGAACGCGTCTATGGGTTTTACTATCCGCACGGAGCCGAAGCGCAACATATCGCGTTTTACGAGGCGCATTTGGTTAATGTGCGAGCGTATTTCACGGCGCAGAACGCCAGTCATTTGTTGTGCGAAGTGTGCTGAGAAGACGGTGACGGTTGACCCCAGGTTTGTAAATTTTTGGACTTGCCAACGCCAGCAGGCGCGTTCCCGCACGCAAATCCGCGTATTATTGCCAGCGCGGACGCGGACCGTTTCGCCGAGAACAAGAGACGGATAGCTGTGCAGGTTAAACAGTTAAGCGAAAGTTAATCTGCTTGCGCGCGCTGACGTGCCAGTCCGCTGTCCTGATCACTGACGCCGATCAACTTGACGACTAGTCGTAGAAGGGAATCCTCATAATGGTGACGTTCGTCATCGGCCATAACCACCCGCCAAAGGGATTCCGCTACGGCGTTTCGTTCTTCGTAAGGGACCGCCTCTTTGATTAGGCGGGTGAATCGAACGGTGTCGGGGGCGTTGGCCTCTAATGCTTCGGCTTCGTTGCGAAGTGCATCGGCACCCGCTGCGTCCAGGTTGTACCGTTGCATTAACAAAGCGTTAATCACCGCGATTTCCGCTGGCGCATAATCGTGATCCGCCCGTGCAACCCGCACCAACAGTGCGGCCATGGCGAGGCGGGCGTCGTCCGTGGATAGGGGCTCATCAGAAGCCGTGCCATTGAGGCGGTTTAGCAAATTTTTAAACATAGAGTGTTACCTAAGTGTTAATGCCTAAAATTCCAACGGGATGTTAAACCAGACGTGATTGTTTGACTGCAGCCTCGACAAAACTTGCGAATAGCGGATGTGGTTCAAACGGGCGAGATTTTAGTTCGGGGTGGAACTGCACACCGATATACCAAGGATGGTCGGGGATTTCTATGATCTCGGGCAGCTTGCCATCGGGTGATATTCCCGAGAACTTCAGCCCCGTAGCCTCGATTGCCTCACGGTAGGTCATATCGACCTCATAGCGGTGGCGATGGCGTTCGGAAATCTCTGTGCTGCCATATATTTTGGCAACGCGAGAGCCTTCGGTCAAAGTGGCGTTATACGCCCCAAGCCGCATGGTGCCGCCTTTATCGTCGTCAGCTTCGCGTTGAATGGTGCGGTTGCCTTCGACCCATTCTTTCAGGTGATAGACGATGGGCGTAAATCTTTTCTTGCCCGACTCATGATCGAATTCTTCCGACCCAGCGTCCTTGATCCCCGCCAGATTTCGCGCAGCCTCGATCACTGCCATTTGCATACCAAGGCAAATGCCCAGATAAGGGATGCCGTTCTCGCGGGCATATTGGGCCGCTTTGACCTTCCCTTCGGTCCCGCGTTCGCCAAATCCACCGGGGACTAGAATCGCATTGAAACCTTGCAATTTATCTACGGCATTCTCTTCGGTTTCAAATACTTCGGCGTCAATCCATTCGACTTGAACCTTGATACGGTTGTGCATACCGCCGTGGGTCAACGCCTCGGAGATTGATTTATATGCGTCGCCAAGCTGGGTGTATTTGCCCACAATTGCGACCTTGACCTTGCCTTCGGGATTGGTGAGCCGGTCCATCACGTCATCCCATTTGGACATGTCCGGTTCCGGTGCGTCTTTGATACCGAATGCATCCAGAACAGCGCGGTCCATACCCTCGCGGTGATAGGCTAGCGGTGCCTCGTAGATGGCTGTCAAATCGAGCGCAGGGATAACAGCATCAGGGCGTACGTTACAAAACAGCGCCATCTTTTCGCGTTCTTTTTGCGGAATTTCATGTTCTGAGCGGCACATCAGAATGTCGGGCGCAATTCCGATAGACCGTAATTCCTTAACCGAGTGTTGTGTTGGTTTCGTCTTCAACTCGCCCGCCGCCGCGATGTAGGGCAGCAAGGTCAGGTGCATGAAAATGCATTCGCCGCGCCGGTCTTGACTGAATTGCCGAATGGCCTCGAAGAAGGGCAGCGCCTCAATGTCGCCAACCGTACCGCCAATTTCGCACAGCATGAAATCAACGTCTTCGTCGCCGATCTTGATGAAATCCTTGATCTCGTTGGTCACATGCGGGATTACCTGAATGGTTTTGCCTAGATAATCGCCGCGGCGTTCTTTTTCTAGAACGTCGGAATAAATCCGGCCAGACGAGACGGAATCGGTTTTGCAGGCCGAAACGCCGGTGAAACGCTCATAATGGCCAAGATCAAGGTCGGTTTCGGCCCCATCATCGGTCACAAACACTTCGCCGTGCTCGAACGGAGACATGGTGCCGGGATCTACGTTCAGATATGGATCAAGTTTGCGCAACCGCACCGAATACCCGCGCGCTTGCAAAAGTGCGCCCAAGGACGCGGACGCAAGGCCTTTGCCCAAGGAGGAAACAACACCACCAGTAATAAATATATAACGCGTCATGCCGGATTTGGCCCCCGTGTAAGTCTTTGTTTTATGGATTGGCCCAGCGGCACAATCACTTGTATCACGGGATTAAACTCTTACCAGAAGCCGAGAGGTTTAACAAGATGTTAACCGCAACATACGGTGGAATATTTTGTCGCGATAACCAGTGGTATGGTAAAAATTGGCGCAAACCCTGGTAGGAGTTACGATATATTAACGCTATCTGGAAATCATTATGCTGACACTTTCGACGTATTACAAAGCCTACGGAGAGCCATCCGCCAGCCCCTTCGGCATCAAAGCGATTTTCCTACTGCAACTGTCCGGCCTGGAATGGAAACTTAAATACAATAATGACCCAGGCAAGACGCCTAAGGGCAAGATGCCGGTTTTACCGATAATGGCCGGATATTCCTCGACAGTGACGCGATCCGCGCCCATCTTGAAGGGCAGCACAGTTTTGATTTCGATGAGGGCTTGGACGATCAGCAGCAGGCCGTTTCGCGTGCTGTCATCCGAATGGTAGAAGAGCATTTGTATTTAGCGACGGTCTGTAATCGCTGGCTGAACGATGAAAAGTGGGCTGATGTTAAGAAAGTATTTTTCGCCAAAATTCCCAAGGTTGTTAACGGATTGGTAACTGGTATAATTCGTGCAGGCGTCCGTAAAGCTATGAAATCTCAGGGGGATGGGGCGGCATTTGGTGGAAGAGCAGTTTATTCGTGCAAATAAAGATATCACTGCCATTCAGACGTTGCTGGCTGACCAACCCTTCCTGTTTGGCGATGTAGGGACTGCGGCCGACGCATCCGTTGTGCCGATGTTAAGGGCGATCGCAGCGTCGGTTACGAAGACCGAGTTGCGCGAGAGGGTCGCTGGAGATCCGGTCCTGATGGTTTATCTGGATCGGGGCAGGGCGGCGATGTATCCGGCATAAAAATGGCCCGCACGACGGCGGGCCAAAAAGATTCGGCGAAAAAGAGAGTTATTCGTCGAAATTCACTGTGTTAACCATTTTCAGTGCGTCGCCACGGAACTGCGCGATATCTGTTAGTGGCGTGTCGTCTGCGGTGAATTCTCCCCAACTTTTTACCAACTCCGAGACCGGAACATCGGCAAGCAACGGGTACTCATAGTTAAGCTCTGCATAGATTTCCTGCGCCTTGGTCGATGTTAAAAACTCCATCAACATCAACGCTTCAACTTTGTTGGGGGCGGATGCGGTCATCGCCATTCCCGAGACGTTAATATGTGCCCCGTTGTTGCCGATCGTGGGGAAAATAAGGTTAACGCTTTCGGCCCACGCGACTTGTTCAGGGTCAGCAAGCATCTTGCCCATGTAATAGGTGTTGCCAATCGCCACGTCACATTCGCCAGCCCAGACTGCCTTTATTTGCGCGCGATCGTTGCCTTGCGGCTTGCGCGCCAGATTGGCCTTAACGCCTGATAACCAAGCCTCGGCGTCTGTTTCGCCATGATGTGCGATCATCGCTGACAGCAACGCGATGTTATAGTTGTGCAAGCCCGAGCGAATGCAAATGCGCCCCGCCCATTTCGGGTCCGCGAGGTCCTCGAAACTGGTTAATTCCCCCTTTGCCACGCGGTCTTTGGAGGTATAGGCGATCCGGGCCCGCATAGTCAGACCAAACCAGTTTCCGTCTGCCTCGCGATAGATGGCAGGGACGTTGGCGTTGAGTACATTCGAGGCAACCGACTGCGTTAAACCTGCATCCGCGACAGCCGTAAGATTGGCTATATCTGTGGTCAGCACGAGATCGGCTGGCGAGCGGCGTCCCTCGGCCTTCAGACGCTCTAACATGCCACTTTTCAGAAACACCACATTGGTTTTGATGCCTGTCTGTTTGGTAAACGCCGCGAGGGTCGGGTTGATTAACTGCGGCTGACGCGAAGAATATATGTTAACTTCTTGGGCCATTAAAGGCGTTGCAATCAGCAGACTGACAAGCAGGGTCGTGATGGATTTAAGCATGGTATCTCCGCTAGGTTATCTATACGGGAGAATTACCCGACTAAAACAGTCAGGTCAATGGATGAATAAAATATCAGGAATTACTTTTCGCGGGCTTTCATCTCGTTCCAAAGCGCGTCCATTTCCTCTAGAGTTGACTCTTGGGGTAGCTTTCCGCGGAGTAAAAGTTCGGCCTCTACGCCATTGAAGCGGCGCGTAAATTTAGAATTTGCGGCCCGCAGAGCGGTTTCCGGCTCGATATCTAAATGCCGCGCTAGATTGGCCATCACGAACACCAAATCCCCGAATTCCTCTTCAATTTCAGCTTTGCTGAATTTATTTTGCGCTTCGACCAACTCTCTGGCTTCTTCAATAATTTTGTCCAAAACCATTGCGGTTTCTGGCCAGTCAAACCCCACCCGAGCAGCACGATTCTGCAATTTGATCGCCCGCGTCAACGCCGGCAGGCCGGTGGCGATCCCGTCCAACACACTGGACGTCTCGGGCTTGTTGCCACGCTCTTCTGCTTTAATAGCTTCCCAGTCGGCGATCTGCTGCTCGGCGGATTTCTCGCGACTTTCGGTTCCGAATACATGTGGGTGGCGGCTATACATCTTGCGCGCGATCGCATCCACAACGTCGTCAAACCCGAAATTCCCGGCCTCCTGCGCCATTTGTGAATGGTAGATGACCTGCAACAACAAATCGCCCAACTCGTCGCGCAAATCGTTCATTTCACCGCGTTCAATCGCATCCGCGACCTCGTACGCCTCCTCAATTGTATAGGGCGCGATGCTGGCAAAGTCCTGATCAATGTCCCAAGGGCACCCCGTTTCAGGATCGCGCAAGCGGCGCATTATTTCCATCAAACGGGGTAGGCCGCCTCGCGTGTCGTTAACCAGTTCGTCTGATTCCGCCGTTGGCAGCGGATTCGGCCCAGTATTATCCGTCATTAATTACCCCAAGGTTAACGCGCAGGCTTTGTAGTCCGTGAAAATGATAGCGGTCCGCATAAATTGTCGGCTCCGTTAACTTAATGTTAGGGAATTGGGCGAATAGTATTGGCAAAGCCACCACCATTTCGAGTTTTGCCAAAGGAGCCCCGATACAGAAATGCAGCCCTGCGCCAAAAGAAAGGTTTCCGATGCCTCCGCGTTCGGCATCCAGATTACCTGCGTCCTCAAACTTATGCGGATCGCGGTTAGCGCCTGCCAGCATCAAGCCCACCACGTCGCCCGCTTTGAATTCATGGCCAAAGGCAGAAAAATCCTGCATCGCATAACGTGTAAACATGTGCAGTGGTGGGTCAAAGCGCAGCGTTTCCTCGACCATGGCAATCGTCTTTTGCGGCGTCGAAAAAGTCTGTTTGGGCGGGGTGCCACTCAGCAGTACGGCCCTTATACAATTGGCAAAACTATGCACAGTCGCCTCGTGGCCCGCGTTCAGAA
>JAPYON010000040.1:12891-13608 GCA_029938175.1 Paracoccaceae bacterium
TCACCAGTTCGTCGGTTGACAGGCGCTCTCCCTCGTCATTGGCGGCGATCAGGTGGGTGATCAAATCGTCACGCGGATCGTTCCGTCTCGCGTCAACGTATTCGCGAATAAAGGCCGAGAACGCCTGTGTTGCCTGAACTGCGGCATCTTCGATCGCGCGATCGCGGCGGACCTGATACATGGCGACCATATCATGCGACCAAGCAAGCATTTGATCGGCCATATTTTCGGGTACACCCAGAAGGCGGGCGATAATAATGATCGGAATCTTCTCGCAAAATGCGGGCAGAAGATCAATTTTTTCGTTGCCGAAATTTGCGACAATATCGTTCGCCAAAGATTCTATTTGCGGTTCAAGTTCGGCAATCCGCCGGTTTGTAAAGGCGCGGACAAGCAAGCCACGTATGCGGGTGTGGTTCGGTGGCTCCAATTCAAGCAGGGAATGCTTTTCCAGCGCGTAGAATGGCGCTACGTGTTCTGGGTGGACTGGCGCAAATCCCTCTGGTGCTTCTCGACCAAACCGCCTGTCCCTTAAGATTGCATTAACTGCTTTATGCTCGACCGAGCATAGGAATCCGTAATCTCTCCACATGAAAAATGGTCCGGAGTCGCGAACGCTTTCGTAAAACGAATACGGGTTTTGCACGAAATCTGGGTCGCGTGGGTCTTGATGATAAGTCTTGATCAATGCGCCCGCTCCAATGCCTGCTCAAGATC
>JAPYON010000041.1 GCA_029938175.1 Paracoccaceae bacterium
ATTTCAAGCTTAATCGCACCGCTGCTCTCTCCGAGTGGCGGCTGCTTTGTTCCGCATAGGTTCCGGCGAATTACAGGAAACTGAGACTAGTTCGAATTAGTCTGACAGCACCCATTAGTGGGTTACTAGTTGTTACCAATTAACCCGCAACCGCTTGTTCTTGATGGCATCAACCCTTATCTCCAATCCTGATCACGTTCATTCAAAGGACATATTATGGCGCGTAAGAAAACTAAAAAAACCGAGGATGGACGCGAGAAATCCACTACCATCAGCCCATTACGTGGGCTGTTTCCGTTTCTAGCACCCTATAAGGGTCTGATGATTGCTGCGGCTATCGCGCTGGTTTTCACAGCCTCAGTTTCCTTAGCCCTTCCGCGGGTCGTTCGCGAAGTCGTTGACGGATTTACTCTCGCCGAATTGAAACGGATGGACGGATATTTTATCGGGATAATCATCGTTATGGGGGCGATGGCGGTCGGTACAGGATTGCGTTTCTACTTTGTGACTAAACTGGGCGAGCGTGTGATCGCCGACGTCCGCATGGCTATCTATCAAAAAGTTATTGGGCTCAGCCCCGCCTTTTACGAGAAAATCCTAACAGGCGAAGTTCTCTCGCGCTTGACGACGGACACGACATTGATCCTGTCGGTGATAAGTTCGTCTGTTTCGGTTGCCCTGCGTAACGTGTTGATGCTTGGCGGTGGAATGATTTTCATGTCGCTGACGTCGATCAAGATGACCGGTCTGGTGACGTTGATGGTGCCGCTGGTTATCCTGCCAATCATGGCGCTTGGACGTCGATTGCGGATGCTAAGCCGTGAAAGTCAGGACCGGATCGCCGAAAGCTCGGGCGAGGCATCCGAGACTTTGTTGGCGGCACAAACCGTGCAGGCATACACCCACGAGGTCGCTAGCCAGAACAGCTTCAACAGACTGACGGAACAAGCCTTCGACGCTGCGCGACGGCGCATCGTGACACGCACTATTCTGACAATTTCGGTGATATTTCTGGTATTTACCGGTGTCGTAGGCATCTTGTGGATGGGCGCGCGTGACGTTATCGCAGGAAACATGACGCCCGGGCAATTGGTGCAATTCCTGATTTATTCGGTAATGGTGGCGGGGGCTGTCGCAGCCCTTTCTGAAATATGGGGCGAGTTGCAACGTGCCGCTGGCGCAACCGAGCGTCTTATGGAATTGCTGGATGCCGAAGATATCATCAAGGATCCTGTGTTGCCGCTACCGGCACCCGAGCGTGTGAAGGGCGATATCAAGTTTTCTGGCGTCACGTTTACCTATCCCGCGCGACCTGAAATCCACGCTTTGGCAGAGATGAACCTGCATATCAAACCGGGTGAAACCGTTGCATTGGTCGGACCGTCCGGCGCAGGAAAATCTACGATATTCCAATTGCTGATGCGGTTCTTTGATCCTGATACTGGCTCGATCGAGGTTGACGGAATGGGGATTGGAACCATGATGCGCGAAGATATGCGCCGTGCTTATTCCCTAGTCCCGCAGGATCCGGTGATTTTCGCAGCGACAGCAATGGAGAACATCCGTTTCGGGCGAACCGAAGCAACTGATGCTGAAGTAATGGACGCGGCCAAAGCCGCAGCTGCGCATGAATTTCTCGAGAAGTTACCCAAGAAATACAATTCTTACGTTGGTGAACGTGGTGTAATGCTGTCGGGGGGGCAAAAACAACGAATAGCGATAGCGCGCGCCATTCTTCGCGACGCACCGATCTTATTGCTGGACGAGGCAACCTCGGCGCTGGATGCAGAAAGCGAGCTTGCGGTGCAACAAGCGGTCGAAAGATTGTCACAAAATCGCACAACGCTGATTATCGCGCACCGTTTGGCTACCGTTAAAAAAGCTGACAGGATTGTAGTTTTCAACGACGGGCGCATAGAAGCTGAAGGCACCCATAATGAACTGGTTGCACAGGGCGGGCTTTACGCGCGTCTTGCGAAGCTGCAGTTCACTGACGGGATTTCAACATGATGTTATCGGCTGACGTCAGGTTTGTCTTGCTTAAGTAAGGCAAACCGCACATTCTCGTTCGCAAAGTCGCCAAACAAATGGTGAATTGTTCTACAGGGAGAATATTAATGTCAAAATTCGCTACAATTGCCGACAAAATCGAATTAGAAACCGCGCTGACCTTCGCTGAGCGCGCGCCAGAAAAGACATTGTTTCAATTGTTGAGCAGCACAGTTGACAAATTCCCGAACCGCAACGCACTTAGTTTCCAGATTAAATCCGGTGTTAAAGACAAGGCCGAAACACATAGTTGGACAAGTCTGAAGGCGCGCGTAACGCAGGCAGCGAACACATTTCGCCAACTGGGCGTTGGCGAGAAAGACGTTATTGCCTATCTGCTGCCTAATTGTAACGAGGCGGTCCTTACACTGATTGGCGGTGCGACAGCTGGTATAGTAAATCCGGTTAATCCAACAATTGAAGTGGGTCAAATTGCGGCGATACTGCGTGAAACTGGTGCCAAAGTTGTAGTGACACTGAAGACTTTTCCAAAGTCTGATGTAGCACAGAAAGTTTCGCAGGCCATTGCCTTAGCACCGAACGTTGAAACCGTTCTCGAAGTTGATTTGGTCCGCTATCTTACTCCACCAACCAGTTGGATCGCACCGTTGATCCGACCCAAGTTAGATGTCTCACATTCGGCCGCCGTTCTGGATTTTAACGCAGAATTGGACAAGGCCAACGCCAGTGCACTTGATTTTTCTGAATCCGGTGAAGACCGCGTGGCAGCATATTTCCACACTGGCGGCACAACGGGCATGCCGAAAGTTGCGCAGCACAAGTTCTCGGGCATGATTTACCAAGGGTGGTGTGCTGAAGAGTTTTTATTCACAGAAGAGGACGTTTTGATCTGTCCATTGCCGATGTTCCACGTATTTGCTGCTTATCCAACTTTGATGGCTTGTCTCGCATCCGGTGCGCATATGGTTATGCCGACACCTGCCGGATATCGGGGCGACGGCGTGTTTGATAACTTCTGGAAGCTGTTAGAGCGCTGGGAAGTGACATTCATGGTAACAGTGCCGACTGCCGTTGCCGCGCTGATGCAACGGCCAGTGGATGCAGATGTGTCCAAACTGCGGCTTGCGTTGTGCGGTTCGGCGCCGCTGCCGGTCGAATTGGCAAAAAGGTTCGAGAAATCTGCGGGCGTCGAAATTCTGGAAGGCTATGGCATGACCGAGGCAACCTGTCTTGTTTCGATAAATCCCCCTCACGGTGAACGAAAAATCGGTTCGGTAGGGCTGCCGTTCCCATACTGCGACGTAAAAATCCTGCAGTGTGACGAGGCAGGGAATATCACCACAGAGTGCGGATTGGATGAGATTGGCGAGATATGCCTCGATAATCCGGGCGTTGTGACAGGTCATACATATACCGAAGACGCCAAGAATGTGGGGTTGTTTGCAGATGGTAAATATCTGCGGACCGGCGATTTGGGCCGCATTGATGCGGATGGTTTCCTATGGATAACGGGCCGCGCCAAAGATTTGATCATCCGTGGTGGCCACAACATCGACCCTGCAATCATCGAAGAAGCGCTTGCCGCGCACAAGGCTATTGCCTTTACAGGTGCGATCGGACAGCCAGATTCCCATTCCGGTGAGGTGCCATGCGTATACGTTGAACTGGTCGAGGGAGCCGAGGTTTCTATCGAAGATTTGAACGCTTATTTGCAGGAAAACATCGGCGAACGTGCTGCGATACCAAAGCATGTCGAAATTCTTGACGAATTGCCAAAAACGCAAGTTGGAAAAATTTTCAAACCAGATCTTCGGAAATTGGCGATCACCCGAGTTTATGACGCTGCTTTGGCAGAGGCTAACATTGATGCAAACGTTGCGTCAGTCTTAGATGACAAAAAACGCGGTCTTGTTGCACAGGTCAAATACAACGATCCATCGATAACAGACGATGCAGTTAACGATGTTCTGGGCAGCTTTACCCCGCAATGGGAACAGGCAGAGTAGGGGAACCCCCTACACGCTGCCCATCTTGCAAAAACAGGACGGCTTCACCGGAATATCGGCGCGCGCTTTCGCCAGGTCGAGGCGTTGCTTGATAATGTCTGAAGTCAGCACTTATGAGACAGAGGGTATGGGGGGAGAACAAATATGGAAATAAATAATTGCATTCCAGAACAGGCCCAGAACAGAATATGAGCAATTGTGCCAAAAATGTGCCACACACAGGTGCGCGTTCCTGCTTGGTTCTGCTTGGTTGGCATATATAGCAACCGAGCTGATGGCCTGTAAGGCATTGATTTATTAGGGGTTTTCTGGTGCTGCCGGGGAGATTCGAACTCCCGGCCTCTCCCTTACCAAGGGAGTGCTCTACCCCTGAGCTACGGCAGCATCCGGCGCTTTGTAGCCGAAATACCAACAAGTGCAAGGGCTATCTGGACCATATCCCCGATGTTAGTGTAGAGATTGGTTTATGGCAGATGAAACAAAAAATACGCCCCTGGATAAAACCGGCAAAAAGGCAAAAGCGGCCAAGCGCGAAGAACGCTTGCGCGCAGCGTTGCGGGTGAATATGCACAAGCGAAAGTCGCAAAAGCGGGCGCGCAAGGATATAGGTAAGGGCGAGCAGGATGGATAGAATTATTGTAACAGGCGGCACCCCGCTGAACGGTAAAATACCGATTTCAGGGGCTAAAAACGCCTGCCTGACCTTGATGCCTGCGGCTTTGCTTAGCGAGGAGCCGCTGACGTTAACCAACGTCCCGCGCCTGTCTGATATCCGCACTATGACCGAATTACTTGAATCTCTGGGCTGCGAAGTCGCCTCCCTCCAAGACGGGCGCGTTCTGGCTATTGGCACGGAAAAAATCACAAACCACACAGCTCATTATGAAATCGTGCGCAAAATGCGGGCCTCAATTCTGGTGCTTGGCCCGATGCTGGCCCGCGATGGCCACGCCGTAGTTTCTTTACCCGGTGGTTGCGCGATTGGCGCACGTCCAGTTGATATCCACCTGTCGGGTCTGGAGGCCATGGGGGCCGTACTGGACCTGAAAGACGGGTATATTCACGCAACTGCGCCCAAAGGGCTGCATGGCGTCACGCATAAACTACCCTTCGCATCTGTCGGAGCAACCGAGAACCTGCTGATGGCAGCGACACTGGCCAAAGGCACCACGGTTCTGAAAAACGTCGCTCGGGAACCCGAGATTGTCGATCTGGCCAAATGCCTGCGGGCAATGGGCGCGCAGATCGAGGGCGAAGGGACTTCGACCCTGACCATTCAGGGCGTAGATCGCCTTGGCGCGGCCACCCACAGCGTTGTGACGGATCGGATCGAGCTGGGCACATACATGCTCGCCCCCGTTATCACGGGCGGTAAGGTTGAGCTGCTGGGCGGGCGTCGTGATCTGCTGACAGCCTTCAGCGATAAACTCGAAGCGGCAGGGGCCGTGATCGAGGAAACATCCAATAGTCTGATCGTTTCGCGCAAAGGGGATGTCATTCGCCCCGTCGATATAGTCACCGAAGTCCACCCAGGTTTCCCAACGGATTTGCAGGCGCAAATGATGGCGCTGCTGACGTTGGCCGAAGGCACCTCGGTGCTGGAGGAAAAGATTTTCGAAAACCGCTTTATGCACGCCCCCGAACTAATCCGGATGGGCGCTGACATTGATGTTCAAGGTGGCACTGCGACGGTACACGGTGTTAAATCCCTCAAAGGCGCGCCGGTGATGGCGACTGACCTACGGGCCTCAATCAGCCTGATTATGGCGGGGATAGTAGCTGAGGGGGAAACCGTTGTAACGCGCGTTTACCACCTTGATCGTGGCTATGAACATGTTGTGCGCAAGCTGTCTGCTTGTGGTGCCAAAATTGAACGTATTTCGGAGTAACCCATGACAGATGCAAAATTCTCGGACGGCGCAGAGCAACCACTACGCCTTAAGGCCGAAAGCCCTGATGATCTGCTAGTAATATCGACATTTGTGCAAGACGCCGTGGGGCACAACGCTGAAATTTCATGGCTCGCCAAAAAGCACCGCTTCGCCGTGCTGCTTAATCGTTTCCGCTGGGAAGATCGTACCAGTGCCGAACAGCAAGGTCGCCGATATGAGCGTGTGCAATCCATGCTGGTCGTCGACTCGGCGCTGAAAGTTACATCGCTGGATTTAGACTCTGCCGACAAGGATATGGCATTTGAACTTCTGTCGATATCGTTTGAACCGAGCGAAGACGGGGCAGGGCAGGTCATCCTGACGTTGGCGGGCGACGGTGCGATTGCGCTGGATGTTGAATGTCTTGATGTTTCCCTAAGCGATGTGTCGCGGCCTTACGTGGCACGATCCTCTAACGTTCCTTCACATCCGGTCGAATAATATGCCCTTATTTCTGAATTCCAAGCAGCCTGACTTTGAGGCACGTTTTGTCGATCTCCTTGGCATGAAGCGCGAGTCCGACGCGGATGTTGACGCCGTTGTGGCTGATATCATCGTCGACGTCGCCGCGCGTGGTGATGCCGCCGTGTTGGAGCTGACAGCCAAGTTCGACCGCCTGACATTGACACCCGAAACGCTGGCGTTTTCAACCGCCGAGATAGACGCCGAGATTGCCAAGGTTCCTGCCGTCGAACGCGAAGCACTGGAACTGGCCGCCGAACGTATCCGTGTTTATCACGCCAAACAATTGCCAAAAGATGAACGCTGGATTGACGACAACGGCGCAGAACTAGGCTGGCGTTGGTCGGCTGTCGAAACTGCAGGTCTTTATGTGCCGGGCGGTTTGGCATCCTATCCGTCGTCGGTGTTGATGAACGCCATTCCCGCTAAGGTCGCGGGCGTCGAAAATTTAGTGATCTGCGCACCAACGCCGGATGGAAAAGTGAACCCGCTGGTTCTTCTGGCCGCACGAATTTCTGGCGTCGAAACGGTTTACCGCATCGGCGGAGCGCAGGCGATTGCGGCGATGGCTTATGGCACACAAACAATCAAGCAAGTCGACAAGATTACCGGGCCCGGAAATGCATTTGTTGCGGCCGCCAAACGCCGGGTTTTTGGGCGTGTGGGGATCGACATGATCGCTGGCCCCTCGGAAATTCTTGTGATCGCTGACAAAGACAACGACCCGGACTGGATCGCGCTTGATCTGCTCTCCCAAGCCGAACACGATGAAAACGCCCAATCCATCTTGATCACCAACGATGCAGACTTCGGCCAAGCTGTTGCCTCTGCCGTCGAAACGCGTCTCGAAACGCTGGAACGTCGTAATATCTCTGCTTCAAGCTGGCGGAATTATGGGGCTGTTATCACGGTGGACAGCCTCGATATGGCTGCTGAACTGTCGGATCGGATCGCGCCCGAACACCTTGAACTTTGTGTTGCCGACGCCGCCGAGTTATCGAACAAAGTTCGCCACGCAGGCGCGATTTTCATTGGGGCGTGGACGCCGGAGGCCATCGGGGATTACGTTGGTGGGCCGAACCATGTTCTACCGACTGCCCGTTCGGCCCGTTTTTCGTCCGGTCTTTCGGTGTTGGATTTCATGAAACGCACGACCATCGCCCGCATGACACCCGAAGCGCTGAAAGCCATTGGACCTGCCGCCGAGACCCTCGCGAAATCCGAGAGCCTCGAGGCACACGGTCTGTCCGTTCGGGCGCGTCTGGACCGTATAAACAGTGGGGACGACGATGCCTGAGACTGATCGCCTGATAGATATCCAACTGGATGATTCCGGTCTTCCCGCCCCGACACCCGAGATAGAACAAGAACGCCGCGTCGCGATTTTCGATTTGCTTGAGGAAAACGTATTCGGCATTGTTGGTCGCGAAGGGCGCGAGGTTCCAACCGGTCCATACAAGCTGAACATGTCTATTGCGGACCGTCGTCTGGTGTTCGAACTGCAAACGGAATTCGACGAGAACGCAGGCGCGTTTCATCTTTCGTTAACCCCGTTCCGGCAGGTCATTAAGGATTACTTTCAAATTTGTGAAAGCTACGTTGACGCCGTGAAACGCCTGCCGCCTTCCCAGATTGAGGCGATAGACATGGGGCGACGCGGGATTCATAATGAGGGCAGTAACGTCATTCTTGAGCGGCTTGAAGGTAAAGTCAAGATTGACACCGCCACCGCGCGACGCCTGTTCACCCTGATTTGCGTCCTGCATTTCAAAGGTTAACGGAAAATGGCGAACGTCCCCTCATCCGTGTTGTTCGCCTGCGATCATAACGCTGTGCGCTCGCCCATGGCCGAAGGGATTATGAAGAAATTCTACGGTTCGCGGATATTTGTGCAATCGGTTGGTGTCAAACTCGATCTTGAGATTGACGGGTTTTCAGTGGCTGTCGCTGCTGAAATTGATGTGCAACTCGGAAAACATCGTGTGCGTTCTTTCGACGACATGGAGGAATGGGGGGACGACATCGACGGATATGATCTGGTGATAGCACTTTCCCCCGCCTCGCAACGCCGCGCACAGGAGTACACGCGGTATCATGCGTTAGAAGTCGAATATTGGCCAATTTTTGATCCGACCGGCCTCGGAAATACCCGCGAGGAAAAACTGCAATCCTATCGGCAGGCCCGCGATCAAATATTGCAAAACATCCTCAAGCGCTTCGGCCCGCCCGACGTTGAAGAAACGTCTTGACCCTCACGCGACGTAAGAGAGTATTCCTTGAGTCGCGAAAGGGTCAGAGATAATAGAATACACCATCAAACAAGCGGCTGAACTGGCGAATGTGTCAGTACGGACTTTGCATCATTACCACGATGTCGGACTGCTTGTTTTAGCCCATATTGGCGAAAACCGGCATCGGTATTATGGCGAGGCCGATATGCTTCGCCTGCAGCAAATCCCGTTCTATCGGGAGTTTGATATGAAGTTGGAGGACATTGCCAGAATACTCGACGCCCCTGATTTTGATTGCTTGGCTGTGCTGCAGGAACATAAGGCGCTTCTGAATGCAAAGGGCGCCCGGATTCGCATTTTGCTCAGGACGATTGATCTCACGATCGACGGGATTAAAGGAGACACGAAAATGAACGTCAAGGATTTGCATGCAGGTTTCTCTGCGGACGAAAAAATACTCGCCGATATCGAGGGCCACCTAGTTAATCATATGTTAACAGGCACGGCAGCAGATTCGGTTGACCTTGACGATTTGTTAACCCGTCATCGCACGTGGATTTCTGATATGTGGGGCATGCCATGCCGTCTGCGGCTTATTCGGGCATGGCTGAGCTTTATGCCAGTACTCCGGATTTTCGGACGCGGTACGAAACGCTGGCCGCAGGTTTCACCGACTATCTTTGCGCCGCAATGCGCGCCCACAGCGCCCGTATATCCTAAAAAAGCTGTTATTCAGGGTTAAGGTGACAGTGATCCCCACTTTGCCCTTGAAATTTCTGGCTTTTACGCGCACTTACTCGACGCAAGGGCATTTGCCTCGTTGAAACAACCAGATCGGATATCACATGGCCAAGGAAGAACTTCTAGAATTCCCGGGTGTCGTGACCGAGCTTCTGCCAAACGCGACGTTTCGGGTAGAGCTAGAGAACGGCCACGTAATTATCGCGCATACTGCGGGCAAGATGCGGAAAAACCGTATTCGTGTGCTGGCAGGTGACAAAGTACAGGTCGAAATGACCCCGTACGATTTGTCCAAAGGGCGCATCAACTATCGTTTCAAGTAACTTGCGACTGATCCTTGGATCAGGCAGCCCGCGCCGACGTGAGTTGTTGGCGCAGATTGGCGTTGTGCCGGACGAAATCCGGCCCGCCGATATTGACGAGACTCCACATAAAAACGAAATGCCACGCCTTTATGCGGCGCGGCTTGCCGTGGAAAAAGCGCAGGCGATCACGTCCGATGATTTGATCCTGAGCGCGGACACTGTAGTGGCCATTGGGCGACGCATTCTAGGCAAGCCACAAGATGCTACCGAGGCGGCCCAGTTCCTGATGCTGCTGTCGGGCAGACGGCACCGCGTGATTACGGGTGTGGCTTTGCGGCAAGGAGACAAGATATGGTCCCGTCAGGTCGAAACCGTCGTAAAATTCAAACGCCTGTCGGATGCTGAACTGTCCGCCTATCTGCGCTCGAATGAGTGGCAGGGCAAGGCGGGGGGATACGCCATTCAGGGCATCGGGGCTGCGTTCATTCCATCCATTAATGGTTCGTACACCAATGTTGTTGGATTTCCGTTAACCGAAGTTACCAATATGTTAACTGGGGCAGGGTATCCTGTATCCTTTGAAGGGGTTCCCGCATGAAGGGATCATTAGCCGTATTCGACAACGACATGGCCGCGCTATTAGTTGACGGAAAGTTAACAGACCTGTTGATCGACCCGCCCGAAAGCGACCCGATCCCGCGCCCCGAAGCAATTTACCGTGGCATTTTGGAGCGCCCGTTAAAAGGCATGCACGGCGCGATTCTGGGCCTTCCGGACGGGCAGCGGGCGTTTCTGAAAGACGCCAAGGGCATATCGCCCGGCACGGCGATTGTGGTGCAGGTGGCGACGTTCGCGGAAGATGGCAAAGCCTCGCCCGTATCCCGAAAACTGCTGTTCAAAAGCCGTTATGCCATCGTGACTCCCTCGAATCCGGGCCTAAACATCGCGCGCAACATTCACGACGAAGAAGAACGTAATCGGCTGCTGGAAATCGCGCACGGCGCGGTGGACGGTGGTAACGAAGGTTTAATACTGCGCTCGGCCTGTAACGGCGCTGATCGCGAGACAATTACCGATGACATTCTTAACATGTTGGACATGTGTCGTACCGTGATCACGGGATCTGAGGGCCGCGAGCCCGAGTTGTTGCTGGATGCACCAACAGCCACTGTACGTGCATGGCGAGATTGGGATGAACCGGACCAAGTTGATAATACCGACCGGTCGTTCGAACATCACGGCGTTCTCGATTATATAGACCAAGCAATGACTTCGCGTGTAAAAATGGGCGATCATGCATGGTTGAGCATTGAACCAACGCGCGCCATGGTTGCGATTGACGTCAACACTGGCGGAGATTTTTCGCCAGCGGCCGGGTTGAAGGCCAATCTGGCGGCGGCGAAAGAGATATCGCGACAACTGTTAATCCGTGGCTTGGGCGGGCAAATCACTGTCGACTTTGCGCCTGTTAATAAAAAGGAACGCGCGAAGATCGAATCTGCGTTGAAAGCAGCGTTCCGGCGCGATGGAGTGGATACGATAATCGCGGGCTGGACGCCGTTGGGAAATCTGGAACTGCAACGCAAACGCGAACGGTTTCCGTTGAGCGAGGCGACGAAATGAGCTGCCCTATTTGCAAGAAACCGACAACGCTCGACTTTCGGCCATTTTGTTCAAAACGCTGTGCGGATGTTGATTTGGGTAAATGGTTAACTGAATCTTATACCATACCTGCGCCGCTCGAAGACCTCTCGGAAGAGGATGAAATTGCACTAATGGCGGCGGCCCAAACCAAGCATTGATATTCGTTGTAAATTCCCGAAAATTGCTATGGACAGTCACCAATATCTGCCCTAAAACGCCTCCACCCAAGGCGAGATGCCTTACCCGTGCCCGGGTAGCTCAGGGGTAGAGCAGCGGATTGAAAATTCGCGTGTCGGTGGTTCAAATCCGCCCCCGGGCACCATTTAATATAAAACTACTGTTATTTATCAATGGCTTATACTGACACAAAGATATTCAATCCACCTTTGTGCCCACCTTTGCACTGAAGGTTGTAAAACCGAAACTCACCCCCAAACGTCGTCGGCGATTTCCAGTAGGACGTCCTCACTCAGCCATGCCGTGCTGAAATTATGAAACCGCCCCGGCTCGGTATTGTTCTCGTCGAACCGCCAATACTCCTTCAACATCATTTTAGCAGCCGTTTCAGCATCTGCCTGGGGCTTAGGCATTCTGGCAATTACATTGTGGTTCGTCTTGCCGTCTATATCATTGTAATACGAAAGCCAAAGGAACCACTCCTTACGGCCGGAATGCAATGAATAATCGTCTTGCCGCGAATGAGCGGGCGACCAACTCCATTCGACTGTGCATATGTGACCCACTTAGTTAAGTATAATGGCAAACTTTACAGATGCTTTGATAGCGGTTGGGTAAGCTATTGTTCCTAACCCACTACTTCTTCCCAAAGCTGGGAGGTTAATGGCCGCGATTGCCTTTATCGGCAGTTGGTTCCTTGAGGAATTGCCGTTGCTGGGCAAAATTTCAGATGAGGATGAGAGCGTTAGTTAAGATTTCGTTAACAGCGCAACCAATTCCACATGGGAAGACCAACGGAACTGGTCAACAACTTGAACCCAGTCAATCGTATATCCAGAGTTAACCAATATCTTGGCGTCCCGTGCAAATGTTACGGGGTTACAAGAAACAAATGCTATACGCGAGACGGTGGCCTCAGACAGGGCCTCGCATTGGGCTTTCGTCCCTGCGCGGGGTGGGTCGATGACGATGGCGCCAACATTTTTCAGGTCTTCGGCAAGCATAGGATTGCGGAACAAATCGCGTTTGTGGGTTGTTAACGTTTTCAACCCTTCGCCCAAGCGCCAAGCGGCATCCAGTGCGTTCAGTAGGGGTGCGTCGCCCTCGACTGCAAGAACCGTGGCTTGTTTGGCCAGCGGCAGCGAGAATGTTCCGCATCCGGCGAATAGGTCAACTATGGTGCTGGCATTGCCAACGGCTTCGATCACTGTATTGGTTAAGGAAATCTGACCAGCCTCGGTAGCCTGCAAAAATGCCCCAACGGGCGGCGATACCGATACGCCATCGAACGTCTGCACAGGAACCGAACGAATTGCGACAACCTCGCCGTTCCAGCTTAAACGCGCCAGCTTGAATTGCTCGACGAGTGCGCCGAGTTCGACCATCATCGGACCATCGGCCTCTTTAGCATCTTCGACGCTGACATCAGGCCCCGAAGCGGATTGTGTTACTGAAATGCTAATGCCCGCCTTACGCGACGCGCCGATTTTGGTTAACGCTTCCATTGCAGGTAGTGTCGCCATGATTTCAGGGTGCAGCAGTTTGCACGACGGGATGGCGATTACGGTATCCGAAGCGCGGCCGTGAAACCCAATCAGTACACCTTTTTTGGTCCGCTGTGCGGCGAAAGTTGCGCGGCGGCGGGATTGCGCAGGCGAAGTGATGATCGGGCGGAATTCGGATTCCAGATCGTGGGCCGCCAGCGCGTTGCGCACCACATCGGTTTTCCAGTCCGCCAACAGAGAATCCGAGGCGTGTTGCATCGAACATCCGCCACAGCTTTTGAAATGCGGACAGGGAGCTTTGACGCGATTGTCCGAGGGTTCGATAATACGGGGTTTGGGGATCCGGTTGCCGGAAACCTCGCCTTCGACAACTTCGCCTGGAAGTGTGAACGGAATGTAAACGGGCCCCTCGGGTCCATCAGCAATCCCATCACCCTGAATGCTTAACTGCTTAATCGTGAAGTTCATAATCAGTTAACCTTTGGTTTGATGACGTGTCCGAAGCCGCCGTTGACCGCCCAGTCGCCGGCGGAGAATGCCGTTCTGATCAACCCATTTGAAGTGGACGGTCTTGGCGAG
>JAPYON010000175.1 GCA_029938175.1 Paracoccaceae bacterium
GAATTTATAAAAATTGAACCCCGTATCCGGGGTTTTCATCCGTTCAGATACATAAAGAATGGGGCGGCCATCCTTTATCAGGATTAACGCAGCTACAATCAGAAAAACGGGTAATAATGCCAAGCTCAACACAAGGGCGATACCTAAATCAAATAGGCGTTTTGGGAGTGTCATTTCTCTTGGCTCCTAACCAATCAAGAGTGATCATTTTTGCATCATGAGTTCCACGAGGCATATCAATGAGCGCGGCCAGTACAGAGCAGTCAAGCGTAATTGATTGACGCGCTGTCAGAGGCGCCGTTGCGTAACGCCATGGGAGAGCCGCGGCAATAGCCAATTCCTCCATTTGAATAGGCGCAGTGCCAGCAAGGTTTAACACAGAAGGTAACGCGCCTTGGTGGCAGGCTAATTTGGCCAAAACTTCACCAGCTTGAGTGGGCCCTATATAGGATCGCAGCGGACCAGCACCATCGGGAAAGCAATCAATAATCAAGGGAGCCTCTGGTGTTGCTTTTGACGCATTTAACAGCACGGCATCGGCACCCGCTATGTTGCCGATCCTAAGGCAGCATATTTCCATGTTTGTATCCGCAGCGACATTACGAGCCATGGCTTCCATATCTAATTTTGATTTGCCATATGTGTTTACCGGTGCACAGGAATGAGCTTCGCTCATTGGTGAGCCGTCACCAAAACCATAGACTGCCGAAGACGAAGCCAGAAGCACGCGCTTGATTCCAGCAACCATGGCGGCGTCTAGATATGCTTTTGCAATCACAGTATTCAGTGTCATATCAGACGACGTAGCCGGAGTAACGCCGGCCATAACAATCAAAGTTTCTAGAGCACCAAACCTATCCATCCATTTAAGCAACCCATCAGGGCCGTCGGCGACATCCCACGGTATATTACGGGAATGAAAGAGTGTTTGTGGACGGCGGTATTGCAATGGGACAGTATGCCATGGACTGTCGCGATTTGCCCCAGCGCTGGCTATTAACCGCCCCACACGACCGCTCGCCCCCATCAATGCAAATTTTCCGATGATTTCATCCTCTACTTTAGAGTCTCGGAAGACGGACTGACCTGCGCCCCAAGTTCCCTCCAACTGATTTAGAGTCCTTGGTTTCACTTTGATGACCTTACGCGGCTAATTTGTCCATCCTCATTTTCTGTGCAAATTCCTGTGGTGTCAGGTTTCCCAAGGATGAATGCGGTCTGTGATGGTTGTAATCTTTCTTCCAGTCTTTCAGCACATCTTTGGCATCTGTTAGTGAACTGAATAGGTTTTCGTTTAGACATTCGTCCCGCAACTTGCCGTTGAAGCTTTCTATAAACGCATTTTGGGTCGGCTTTCCCGGTGCTATGTAATGCCAATCCAAGCCTGTTTCCTGCACCCACCTCAGGATGGCTATGCTGATAAACTCGGTCCCATTATCCGAAACAATAGTGTTTGGACGGCCTCGAACCGCCATAGCTTTCTCCAGTTCCCGAACAACGCGTGCGCCAGACAGAGACGTGCCCGCTACCAAGGCAACGTCCTCGCGTGTGAAATCATCCACGACCGTCAGGATGCGAAACCGTCTGCCATCCGTGAATGCATCGGAGACGAAATCAAGGCTCCAACGCTGGTTTGCAGCGTCAGGCACTCCCATTGGCCTGCGTGTGCCTAAGGCTCGTTTCCTCCCACCCCTGCGCCGAACTTGCAACTTTTCCTCGGCATATATGCGGCGAAGCTTTTTGTGGTTCATGAATATTCCCTGTCTCTGTAACATAACTTGGATGCGACGATAACCGAACCGCCGCCGTTCTCGGGCGACAGCCCTGATCGCTTCGCGCAACTCCGCATCATCAGTTCGTTTTGATCTATACCGAACCGTTGAGTGATCGACCTGCAACACATCACACGCCCGACGCTGGCTTACACCGTGGGCACTACATAGATGCACCACGGCTTCTCGTTTTGCACCAGGCGTTACCACTTTTTTAAGTTCACATCCCGAAGCATGGCATTGTCGAGCATCTGTTCCGCCAACATCTTCTTCAGCTTGTTGTTCTCGTCTTCCAAAGCTCGCAGTTTGCGAGCATCCGAAACTTCCAAGCCGCCATACTTCGATTTGTATTTGTAAAATGTGGCCTGTGAGATGCCGTGACGGCGGCAAACATCCGCTGTCCATTCACCAGACTCCTGTTCTTTGAGAATGCCAATAATCTGTTCTTCAGTGAATCGCTTCTTCATTCGTCCGTCCTTTGGTTGGGCAGACTCTACATCTTTCTGGAGGAGTTTTAGGGGCTTGTCTTATGCTTTTTACAGGCTTTCCTGTAAAAGGAAGCAACTGGCT
>JAPYON010000042.1 GCA_029938175.1 Paracoccaceae bacterium
ATATAACCCCCGCTATCCCGATTGCGGCGCCCGAGGCTGCCAAACTTGCAAAAGACGCTCCTGACAGGATTGTTTCAGCACTGTCTATGGCCGCTGTGCGCGAGCTGTGGGAAGAAACTGGTTTGATGCTTGGGCAATCCGGCGTGGCCTCTGGTGCGGTTCCCGCCGACTGGCAGGGCTTTTACGACAAAGGTTTGGCACCCTGCGCCGATGCCCTGCGTTTCATTTTCCGCGCGGTAACCCCGCCGGGTCGCTCCCGCCGTTTTGACGCACGGTTTTTCATTGCTGACAGTGCGGCGGTACATGGGGCTGATGATGACTTCTCCGAGGCATCGGATGAACTAAGCCATCTGCACTGGATCGACCTATCCGAGGCAAAATCGCTGGACCTTCCGTTCATCACCGAGGTCGTCTTATCCGAAGTCATGGCCATCCTTGACGTTCCGCATATCACCAGAAAAACACCGTATTTTAACCATGACGACGAACGATCCCATTTCAGCTTGTTATAAGTCGATTTGTTGTGGTTTCGGGGGGCTTGGCACTTGACTCCGGCTCTGACGGGTGTAGAAGGCCAATTCGAGATTTAGGGGAAGATCCCCGCCTAACAGATATACGCGGACGACCCGCGAGGAGATGGACACATGGCGAAGCCAACAACTATCAAGATCCGCCTGAATTCCACCGCGGATACCGGCCACTTTTACGTGACCAAGAAAAACGCACGCACGATGACCGAGAAAATGGTCAAAATGAAATATGATCCGGTTGTGCGCAAACACGTTGAATACAAAGAAGGCAAAATCAAGTAAACTTGCTTTAGCTTAATGATTTATTAAAGGTCGCTGGATTGCCAGCGGCCTTTTTCGTTTGTGTAAACAGGTTTATAGGACATTAATACTTCCAGCGCACAATTTCGGAGGAAACATGCATCCCGACACCCTGAAAATTGCCATGTGGTCGGTTAACTTCAACCGCCCGATTTCCAACCTTGGCAACTGGTTGGAGCTGGTCGAGAAGCAGATCACCAATGCCAAATCCCAAGGCGCGGACCTGCTGATCCTGCCCGAATACGCCAGTGAACACTGGCTGGCCTTTGCCCCGAAAGCCCTTGCTCCAACCGAGGAGATTGCATGGATGGCAGGGCACGGCACTGTCGTGTTGACCGTTCTGCAAGCCCTTTCCCAGCAGCACGACATCGCAATCCTTGCAGGCACATTCCCTGTTGCCTGCGCCGAAGGGTTCAACAATCGCGCGCATTTCGTAACGCCCTACGGGGCCATGATCGCGCAGGACAAACTCAGCCTTACACCGAACGAGATCAACCCCGAAGCTTGGAACCTGCAACCCGGAACGGATATCAATCTATTCACATGGCAGGGATTGAATCTTGCGATCTTGACCTGCCTTGATATTGAGATGCCGGCCCTTTCGATCTTGTTGGCCCCACACAATATCGATCTGGTCCTTGTTCCATCTATGACCCGTCGGCTCGCCGGATACCACCGCGTGTTCGGTTGCGCCAAGGCGCGCGCCATCGAATTGCAAACTGCAGTGGCTGTGGTCGGGCCTGTCGGTAATGTCCAGCAAGGCGAACTAACGCGTAGTGATAACACTTCGGCCTCCGCGCTATACGTGCCCTGCGAAGAGAGCCTCGACCATCACGGCGTAGCGGCGGCTACCGAGGTTAACCAAGGCGGCGAGCCTGCCGATCTGATCGACGAAATACTGTTCGCAATAGTGCCCTGTGGCCAAATTCGTGAACTACGCGAAGGCCTCGCCGAAGTCTGGCCGGGCGGCTGGAGTGGCGATCACGTTACAGTAAACAAGCTCTAAAGAAAAAGGCCGGAGGTTCACTCCGGCCTTTCAAATTCTGTAATGTTAACCGTTTATCAATTCCGGTTGCCCATAAAGCGCAACAGGAACAAGAAAAGGTTGATGAAGTCCAGATACAAGCTTAGTGCGCCTGAAATGGCCATCTTGCCAGCAATGGCTTCGCCGTCCGGCATGCCGCGAACCTGTAGGTATTGGTTTTTGATTTTCTGCGTGTCATACGCTGTCAAACCCGCAAAGATCAGCACACCAAGCGCCGAGATCGCAAACTCAATCGCAGGGCTGACAAGGAATAAATTCACTACCATCGCGATAATCAGGCCAATCACGCCCATAATCAGGAAACTACCCCAAGCGGAGATATCCTTCTTCGTGGTGTACCCGTAAAGGCTGAGGCTGGCAAAAGCGATCGAGGTCACAAAGAACGTCTGTGCAATCGAATACCCTGTGTACATAGCGAAAATCGAGCTGATCGACAGCCCCATCAAGCCCGCAAACACATAGAAGAACATCTGCGCGCCGGATTGTGACATGCTGTTAACGGCTTTCCCAAAGAAAAGAACCATGCCAAGTGGTGCAAACATAATGACGTAGGACAACGGCGCGGTGAACATCGCTTTGAGCATACCATTTGACAGAAACCGTGTTTCCTGACCGTTAATCGCTGCATTCAAATCCGAGCCAACCAGCCAGGAAATAATCCCTGTTACAATCATCGCTACAGACATGAGGCCATAAACTTTGTTCATATGCGCCCGCAGGCCAGCATCAATCGCCGCAGAGTGTGCGCCTACACCAACGCGGCGGATAGTTTCGTTTTCGGCCATCAGACCCTCCATTCGTAAACCGTGACGCAGCCCGTCTGAGCTGCACGTTACCCGTTAGATATCGCCATTTAGTTAACGCTTTTCAAGGTAAAACAGCAATATTGCCACATTTATTCGCGTGATCTTAACACTTGAGCCGGACGTGCGTTCAAAGGGCGCAGTGCAAAGGCTAACCCTGCCAGCAGACTGGCTGCCGCACCGCCAAACACGATCCCCGCAGCCGAGGCTACTTCGAACGTGAAATCCACCTCCATCACTACCGTCAGCACAGTATAGCCCACTGCTGCCCCGAAACCGATGGCAATCAACCCCGCTGTGCCGCCCAGAATTGCTGCGCGCAAAGCGAAACTGGTCAGTATTCGCCCTCTCGTCGCCCCTAGAGTTTTCAGAATAGCAGCTTCGTATATTCGCCGTCGCTCGCCTGCGGCTGCTGCGCCGATTAGCACGACAAATCCGGTAAGCAAGGTCGCCGCAGCGCCCCAGCGTATGGCCGAAGCAATCCCGTTCAGGGCCTCGGACACTTTGTCTATCGCATCGCCTATACGGATTGCGGTGATGTTCGGGAACGCATCGGACACCCGATCCAGCAACAACGCCTCGGCCTCCTCATCGGCGTAAACCGTCGCAATATGTGAATGCGGCGCATCTTGCAGGGCCGTCGGGTTCAGTACCATCAGGAAGTTTATCCCCATCCCAGACCATTCCACATCGCGGAAGTTAACGATGGTTGAAGTGATATCCCGCCCCAAAAGGTTGAACGTAATCTGGTCGCCCAGAACCAAGCTCAGCTCGGCGGCATCATCGGCGGTAAAGCTCAGCAAGGGCGGGCCGTCGTAGTCCTCGGGCCACCATTCGCCCTCGGTCAAGGCAACGCCGTTGGGCGGAATCGCTGAATACGTGATGCCCCGATCCCCATGTGTGGCCCAGTGATCCCCGAAGACTTCACTTGCGGGACGGCCGTTAACCTTGGTGATTTTGCCCTGCATCATCGGCGCCGTCTCGATCTTAGAAACTCCGTCATCCGCTTCGACAATTGCAACAAACGCATCACGCTGATCGTTCAGAACATCTAGAAAGAAATAGGTGGGAGCGACATTGGACAGCTCTTCGGTGATGGCATTTTGCATGTTCGCATCAATCTGCCCAACCGTCGCCAACACTGACAAGCCAAGCCCCAACGACAGAATAACCGAGGCGGTCTCGCCTCCCGGTCCACCAACCGCGCCAAAAGCCAGTCGCAGGGCAGGGCGGCCCCTCACGATCCGCGCACGCGACAACCAGCCAGCGCCGCGCTTTGTTATGCGCGCCGCCAAGGCCAGCGTTCCTAATGCAACAATCACCGCAAAGGCTGATCCTAGCGCCAAATTTGGAACCGCCGCAAACCAAGCCGCCAACGCGATTAGCAGCACCACGAGGGCCAGGACAACCGCCACGTAATACCAACGCGGGAACCGCTGCGTGTCGTCAATCCCGTCGCGGAATAACACTGTCGCACGAATATCAATCACACGCGTCAAAGGCCAAAGCGTGAAAATCAGCGCGGTCAGAAGTCCATATATTGCGGCTTCGATCACGGGTTGCCAATAGATTGTAAAGTTGGCAGGCACAGGCAGTTCCGCGGCCAGCAGTGGCCCGAAGACTATCGGCACACCAGCACCAAGGATCACTCCCAGCAACACGCCCAGCACGGCTAGAACTCCGATTTGGGTCAGATAGACCCCCAGAATGACGCGACTACTTGCACCAAGTGTTTTTAATATCCCAATGGTTTCGTTTTTTGAGCCCAGATAGGCCCGTACCGCAGCCGAGACTCCAACGCCTCCGACCATCAGCCCCGCCAATCCGATAATAATAAGGAACGACCCGATCCGCTCGATAAACTGTCCCAACATAGGATTGGCATTGCTGGCGTCGGTCCAGCTCATCCCCGATTGCGCGAATAATGTATCAGCCTCTTGCGCCAGCACGCCGAAATCTGCGCCGTAAGGGAAAACCAGCCGATAATGGGCGTTGAATAACGTTCCGGCGGTCATCAAACCGCTGCCTTCCAGTGCGTCCATCTCGACAATCACGCGTGGCCCCAGATTAAACCCTAACGATGCCCCGTCCGGTTCGCCCGTTAACACAGCCCGCAACTGGAACGTCTTTGTTCCAAGGCGCAAAAGATCACCAGTTTCCAACACCAGACGGTCAAACAACGCCTGCTCAGCCACCAATCCGGGTAACCCGTCACGCAGGGCCAAAGCCTCGGACAAGGGTTCGTCGATGCTTAACTCGACCTCTCCATACAGTGGATATTTCCCGTCGATTCCCTTGATTTGCACCAAACTACGCTCGCGCTCAAACACCACCACGGACAGGAAATCCACAATCTGCGAGGTCAGCTCGGCGTTCTGATCCATCCACGCCAGCTCGGCATCATTCGCCATCCGGTAGGTGAACTGCATCGAGGCGTCACCACCCAGAAGCGCGCCGGACTCCGCCGCCAGACCCTCCTCGATGGCCATGCGAACAGACCCGACCATCGTGATCGCGGCAACGCCTAAAGCCAGACACAGCAGGAATATGCGAAACCCTGCCAAACCTCCACGAAGCTCGCGAAAGGCGATGCGGAATATGATGTTCATTCTTCGACCTTTCCGTCACGAAGGCTGACAATCCGGTCGCACCGCGCAGCCAATTCGCTGTCATGCGTCACCAGAATCAACGTCGATCCGTGACGGTCGCGTAAATTAAACAACATCTCCATAATCGCAGTGCCGTTGGTGCTGTCCAGATTGCCGGTCGGCTCATCCGCCAGCAATATCTCTGGCCGAGGGGCCGCCGCCCGAGCCAGCGCAACCCGTTGTTGTTCACCGCCCGACATCTGCGCCGGATAATGGTGCAGCCGATCCCCCAAGCCAACCGCCCGCAATTCCGCCTCGGCCTTCTCGAACGCTCCACGGTCACCTGCCAGCTCCAGCGGAGTCGCCACGTTTTCCAATGCGGTCATGGTTGGAATAAGGTGGAACGACTGGAAAACCACGCCCATATGATCGCGCCGGAACCTCGCCATCTTATCTTCGTTCATCACAGTTAAGTCATTGCCCAGCACGTTAACCGATCCGCTAGTCGCGTTTTCCAGTCCTGCCATGATCATAAGTAGCGAACTTTTGCCGGAACCACTGGGTCCAATCAATCCTAATGTCTCACCCGTCTGTACAGTCAGGGAAATACCCTTCAAAATATCGATAGAGCCGGCATTGGCCGAAAGCGTTAAGTTCATATCGTTCAGGGAAATCACTGGAGACGTCATTTGTTTAATACCTTTTTCCGAAAAAACCTCATCTTTTCATATGGGTTGGATTCCGCCGCGCGCAAGTTGCTGGCAGCTGTATTTCTGACAATACTAAGCACACATCCGGCGCAGGCAGAAGACACATTTACGATATTGGCCTTTGGCGATTCACTTACACGTGGATATGGCCTGCCCGAAAATCAGGGGTTGGTACCGCAGCTGCAGAACTGGCTGCTTGCTAATGGCGGCGAACACATGTCAGTCATCAACGCTGGCTTAAGCGGCGACACCACCGCGGGCGGCCTAGCCCGTATCGACTGGAGCCTGACTTCCGACATTGATGCAGTGATTGTCGCGCTTGGAGGTAATGACATGCTGCGCGGGATTTATCCCGCCTCGTCACACCAGAACCTAGACGGGATCGTCTCAATCCTGAAAGACCGTGGCTTGCCTGTCCTGCTTGTCGGCCTACCGGCCCCCACCAACTTCGGCGTCCAGTTCAAAACCGAATTCGACGCCATGTATGGTGCCGTCGCGCTTAAGCACGAAACATTGCTATACCCGTTCTTTTTTCAAGGTTTTGGCGTGGATCAATCTACTGCTGCAATGGCACCATGGATGCAGCACGACGGTCTGCACCCAACAGCACAAGGAGTGTCATTGATTGTCACCGACATGGGCCCGATGGTGTTGCAACTAGCCCGCGACTTCTGACAAAATCGCCAAAGCCTCCGCGTGCAGTCCGATGTTCGCTGCCGCCAACAGACGTCCACCATTGTGCGCAGGACCACCTTGCCAATCGGTGACAGCACCACCTGCCGCCAAGATTACGCCAATTGGCCCTTGCACGTCGTAGGGGTTCAATCCGGCCTCGATTATCAAATCAATCTGCCCCATCGCCAATAGGGCGTATGCATAGGAATCCAGCCCATAGCGGGTCAGTTTTACTTTGTCGCGAACCACCTCGAAACCCAGCTTCTCGGCATTGGTGCCAATCTCGGGGAAGGTGCTCATCAGGGTAGCGTCTGCAAGCGTGGTGCGTTTGCTGGTTTGGATGGGCGTCGTTCCGTCTCGCGTCGTCAGGCTGGCCTGCCCGAACGCGCCGATAAAACGTTCGCCGATATACGGTTGATCTATCACTCCCAAGACAGGACCGTTGCCGTCATCCAGCCCGATCAACACCCCCCACGAGGGGATACCGCTGATAAACGCCCGCGTGCCATCAATCGGGTCAATCACCCATGTCAGACCACTGGAGCCTTCCGTGTTACCAAACTCCTCGCCCACAATCGCGTCGTTCGGGCGTCGTTCAGCCAGAATGTCACGGATTGCCAGCTCGGCGTTGCGATCCGCCTCGGTCACTGGGTCGAATCCCGTTTCCAGCTTATTGTCGGTTTGAAGCGAGATATTTCGGAAATAAGGTAACGTCACCACACGCGCTGCATCCGCCAGCGCATTGGCCACTTCCAAAAGTTCCGTTTGTTCTTCATTAAGCATAAAAAATTCCTGTGTATCAGCCGGAAGGCCGTTACACGGGAATTTCATAACTTTATACGCCAGTCAATCAGTTGACACCAAATTCGCCAAAATCGGAGCAACAGTTTTAGGCGGCGGATTCACTCAGCACACGGACCAAGTCGAATAACCGGCGGCGCTGTGGTTCAGGGATCGCATAGTACGAGCGCACCAATTCCAGTGCTTCCTTATCCGCCAGCAAATCACCCTTCAGCTTATCTGCCGAAGTTGCTGCATGAACGATATCCTCGTCGCTGGTATCCAACCCCTCGAAGAAGAAACTGATTTGCACATCAACCGCAGCCGCAATATCCCAAAGGCGGGACGCGCTGACGCGATTCATGCCGGTTTCGTATTTCTGGATCTGTTGAAATTTAATGCCAACGATCTCACCAAGCTGTTGTTGGGTCATACCCACCATCCAACGACGGTGGCGAATACGTTTTCCTACATGCACATCTACAGGATGTTTCATTGATGGCTCCATTAATTACGTATTCTACGTATGGTGGATGCGTAGAGCATGCTAAATCATAAAACTATTTTAGAATTTTAGCAATAAATTAAGGAATAATTTCCTAAAGAGTTGATTGCAAATAATAAAAAATTCTCTTTTAGCCGACAATTTTAACCGAAACAATAATATTGAGCGCAACCCAAAAATTTCCATTTTGCAGAAATTGCAACCGCAGGGTTTGTGGCGTTTTGCATGGCATGTTGCAAAACGCCGAATTCAAATTCAGCTCCCCAGCTTTTTCGCTTCGCGCTTACGTTCGTGCGTATCGAGATGGCGCTTACGCAAACGAATGTTTTTCGGTGTCACTTCTACCAGCTCGTCATTGTCGATATAGGCGATGGCCTCCTCGAGGCTGAACCGCGTCGGTGTTGTCAGTACAACGGCCTCGTCCTTACCGGATGCCCGAACGTTGGAGTGCTTCTTGCCCTTAACCGGATTAACCTCAAGGTCGTTACCGCGCGAGTGCTCTCCAATAATCATACCCCTATAAAGTTTCTCCTGAACGCCGATGAAGAACTTACCGCGATCTTCAAGGTTGAACAGCGCGTATGCAACGGATTCGCCGTCTTCCATCGAAATCAGAACGCCAGCGCGGCGACCCTCGATTTTGCCTTTGAACGGGGCCCAGTCGTGGAAAATACGGTTAATAACGCCAGTGCCGCGCGTGTCGGTCAAGAACTCGCCGTGATAGCCGATCAGCCCGCGCGATGGCACGTGTGCCACAATGCGGGTTTTGCCAACACCGCCGGGGCGCATCTCGACCAGCTCGCCTTTGCGCTGGGTCAGCTTTTCGATCACTGTGCCAGAGTATTCGTCATCTACGTCAACTGTAACTTCTTCGATTGGCTCGTTACGAACGCCGTCGATATCGCGGAACAGAACCTGTGGGCGAGAGATCGAAAGCTCGAACCCTTCGCGGCGCATGTTTTCAATCAAAACACCCATCTGCAATTCGCCACGACCGTGAACCTCGAACGCATCACCGGATTCGGTGTCATTCACACGGATGGCGACGTTAGACTCTGCTTCTTTCATCAAACGGTCACGGATAACGCGCGATTGCACCTTACTTCCGTCACGACCCGCCAGCGGCGAAGTGTTGATTCCAAATGTCACTGTAATGGTAGGCGGATCAATCGGCTGAGCTTCGATCGCTTCGGTAACGTCTTTGTCGGACAGCGTGTCGGCCACGGTCGCAGTTTTCATACCGGCAATCGCTACGATGTCACCAGCTTCACCCACATCAATCGGGTTTTGATCCAGGCCACGATAGGCCAGAACCTTGGTCACACGGAAGTTTTCGATCAAGTTGCCATCACGAGACATTGCCTTGATGTTATCGCCAGCTTTAACTCTACCGGATTCAACACGGCCCGTCAGAAGGCGGCCAAGAAACGCATCGCCACCCAATGTTGTCGCCAACATGCGGAATGGCTCGTTAACTTGTGCGATCTGCGAAGGGGCGGGTACGTGCTTGATAACCAGCTCCATCATCGCGTTCAGATTTTCGCGAGGACCGTCCAACTCATCGTCCGCCCAGCCGGAGCGACCGGACGCGTAAAGCACAGGGAAATCGAGTTGATCATCGTCAGCGCCAAGATTGGCGAACATGTCGAATACTTCGTCCAGCGCGCGATCAGGCTCGGCGTCGTGTTTGTCCACTTTGTTCAGAACCACGATTGGGCGCAATCCAAGCGCCAAAGCTTTGGCAGTTACGAATTTTGTCTGAGGCATCGGGCCCTCAGCCGCATCGACCAACAGGATAACACCGTCGACCATCGACAAAATACGTTCAACTTCGCCACCGAAATCGGCGTGACCCGGCGTGTCCACGATGTTCACACGAACACCGTTCCATTCCACGGATGTAGCCTTGGCCAGAATAGTAATTCCGCGCTCTTGCTCCAGATCGTTGGAATCCATCGCACGTTCTTGCTGGGCTTCGTTTTCGCGGTAAAGACCGGATTGCTTGAGTATTTCATCCACAAGTGTGGTTTTACCGTGGTCAACGTGGGCGATGATAGCGACGTTACGCATATCCATGGGACAGATCCTTAAAACAGATGAAATGCGGGGCTGCCCATTGGACAACCCCGTTCGAGACACGCCATAAGCCCTTCTGATACGTTTGGCAAGAAGTTGCTTGCATGTGCGCTGTTTGTCACGCTTATTCCTTTTGAGTATTTTTGCAAAAGAGAAGCCGATGAATGCACAGCTCTATATTCTAACAGCTTGTATTGCTTTGATAGGTACAAACGGCTTGCTACTTTCACCGGTTTTGACCGATATCGCCGTCAGTCTTGATGTCACCGTTGGCGAGGCCGGACGGGCGATTGCGGCCTATAGTGCAGGGGCCGCGGTGACGGCGATCTGGCTGGGGCGCTCGCTTGACAGGTTCGGATTGGGCGGGCACTGGTTTTCTCAATGGTTGTAATCGGGCGGCCCATGTGATCGACCGTTTTGGCCGCGCTGTAGTCTTGCCACTGGGGCTGGGAATCGCAGTGGTATTATTGCTGATGCTTGCCTACGCACCGTCATTTGCGGTTTTCCTTGTTTTGGTGTTGTGAGGGGTTTCTTTAACCACTTCAATCTGAATATGATCGTTGTTGGTCTAAACGCCTTGGCTCCGAATAATCGAGATGCGCTTATGCGGTTATACATTGAAACTACATATGTAGGCGCTGCCGTTGGCGTATTGCTTATGGGGCAATTGTATCAGGGGTGGGGGTTCCTTGCCGTAATCCTTATGGCCGCCGCTTTGAATTTGGTCTCGATGCTATTGGCGTTTCGAGACGTATAGAACTGGAGAATGCCATGCAGGCGATGCGATTACTTGAACTGGGACAGCCCATGGTCCTCGATACCGTATCGGTGCCGGAACCGGCTGCGGGTGAAGTGCGGTTGCGTGTCCATGCGTGCGGGATCAATTTCGCCGACACATTGATGGTACAGGGCAAGTATCAAGAAAAGCTCGACCTGCCATTCACCCCAGGTATGGAAATCTGCGCCAGCGTCGAGGCGCTGGGCGACCGCGTTACAGGCCTCGCAATCGGTGATCGTGTCGCCTCGATGTGCGGATCGAATGGTTTGGCGCAATATGTCTGTGTGCCAGCACAGACCTGTGTGTCTGTGCCAGAAATCATGCCGGATGCCGAGGCCGCGGCCTTTTTGGTTGCCTATGGCACCAGCCACGTGGCGCTCGGCTACAAAGCGGGGCTGAAAGCTGGCGAGACCTTGCTGGTTCTGGGTGCCTCCGGCGGCATCGGCCTGACAGCGGTTGAACTGGGCAAGCAAATGGGCGCGACCGTTATTGCCTGTGCGCGGGGTGCGGATAAATTGGCCGTGGCCAAGGCGGCAGGGGCGGATCATCTGATTGACAGCTCCACGCAGGATATTCGTGCAGTGGTGAAATCTCTGGGTGGCGCGGATGTGGTTTACGACCCGATCGGCGGCGACCAGTTCAAAGCAGCACTGCGCGCCTGCAACCCTGAAGCGCGGATCATTCCGCTGGGGTTCGCCAGCGGTGAAATCCCGCAGATTCCGGCGAATATTTTGTTGGTAAAAAACCTGACGGTGATCGGGCTGTATTGGGGGGCTTACGCCAAAATCAAATCCTCGGTGCTGACGGACAGTTTTAACGAATTGTTTAAAATGTATTCAGAGGGCCGCTTGAAGCCCCACGTTAGCCATGTGCTGCCGCTGGAACAGGCAAACGAGGCGCTGCAATTGCTAATAGATCGTAAAGCTACGGGTAAAGTTGTTGTTAAGGTTTCCTAACGGCGGTTAACCGCTTCAGAAATAGTTAACGCGGCGTGGGCCCAAATCGTAGATACGGGTTGTGCACACGAAAAATACGCGATTGTGGTAAAGGTTAACGTCTATCCCCATGCCTGCTTCGTGTGCGCGCCATATGCCCCCCCGCACCAGATTCGCCAGCCTCTCGACCAAGGAGCTTCGTGGGCCGCTGCTTACATACATGTTAATGTTGAACAGCGGCAGTTCGGGCAGCCCGCCATTGTGGGGAATGACCTCAAGATGGTGATCCACCGTACCCTCCAGCGCAGCATGGATCGCCAGATCGGCTGATACAGACGCCTCGATGGTGCGCTTGCCGAAGCCCAAGCCGTTCGCGAAGCACACAAGCCTTTCTGGGCTTAAACTCGCTAACAGATTTATAAGAACGCCTGTCGCATCCCCTGCGGCGGGCATTTTTTGTTAGAGGATGTCGGTTAAGAAGTCGTCAATCATTTGCCAGACGTGATCTTGAATATCTGCAGTCTCCATCCAGACCTCGTGTTTGCTATTCACCAATTCCAAACGTCCGTTCGGCATTTTTGCGGCCATTGCACTGATGGCTTCGGGGTCCACTAGCAGCTCGTGTTCCGCCTTGAATGTCAGGATTGGAATGTCAGGGAGCGGGGTCTTTAAAAGCTGCGCTATCTCGCGTTCCGCCTGCACCGCCCAATGGATCGTCGGGCCGCCCAGACCCAGCGAAGGGGCTGTCTCTAGATGGTCGCGGAACACCGCATAATGGTAAGGACTATTGGTCAGTTCGTTACCCTCGAACGGGCCGTCCAGCACGTAAAATTCGGGTTTCTTGCCGGGAACTAACGATTTACCTAATCCAATGAAATCAAGGATTTTTACCACCAACACGAGAGGAAAGGGCGCCGTAAATCCCCACATCGGGCTGGAAAAAATCGCAGCCTTGATATCCAGACCATCCACCATCGCCCGCAGCCCAATACAGCCACCCATCGAGTGCGATAACAGCAGGCGCGGGCCTTTCAGCGCGGCGATTTCAGGTGCCGCAAGCGCTGCGGCTATATCCTGTTGATAGTCTATGAAATTAGCAACATAGCCACGATCCAGCCGGTTGTCCGGCCGATCCGACAGCCCTTGGCCTCGCCAGTCTATTACTACAACGTTAAGATTGCGTTCCAGCAAACGGGAAATCACGCGTCCGTATTTTTCGATATATTCAGTGCGCCCAGGGAAAAGCAAAACTGTCCCGCGACCTCCGCCTTTCCAAAAGGCGACACGAATCTGTGTCCCGTCAGTGGCAGTAACGAACAAGGCATTACCGCCAGAAGGCACATCCTTCAGATCATAGAGGGGCGCGGCAGGCATTAGGCCAACAAACCGGCCAGCTTCATAGCGATAGCCATGCTGCCGTCAATCTTCAACTTGCCGGTCATAAATGCGGATGTCGGGTTAGTGTCGCCGTTAATAATTGCCTGAAACACATCGGGATCGGCGGTCAGGGTACAATCGGCGTCGGCATCATCAATGGCGACGCCGTTTTCGTCGATCCGGACCGCGCCAACGCCATCCAATTCAAATTTAACTGAACCGTCAAACAATTGCCCGTCAAGCTTGTCGGTAAGGGCTACGACTGCTGCTTCAAGAATATCACTCATAATTGCCTCCAGAACTCTGATGTTTGATGTAACCTATGGCGGGGATGTAAATAATGGAAGCCTATGTCGCGCATGTCGTTACGTTAGGTGTTTGTTAAGAAATTTGAGCAGGTGTTAAGG
>JAPYON010000176.1 GCA_029938175.1 Paracoccaceae bacterium
GCCGTACCAGATGGATGGCGTTCCTGGCGTCAGCTTTCCCGGCATCATGCCCGGCGAAACGTTTGAGTACCGTTTCCCGGTCGAACAGCATGGCACCTACTGGTACCACAGCCACTCTGGCCTTCAGGAACAGCTAGGCCACTATGGGCCGATTATCATTGATCCTGCCGAGCCCGAATCGGTGGCCTATGACCGCGAATACGTTGTGGTTCTATCTGACTGGACCTTTGACTCTCCCGAGGACGTATTCCGCAACCTGAAAGTGGCAGAGGGCTACTATAACTACAACCAGCGCACCGTTAGCGACTTCTTCAAGGATGTTGAAACCATGGGCTGGGATGCTGCGTGGAGCAAAGCCGGCATGTGGGGCAGAATGCGAATGAGTCCCCGGGATATCCTGGATGTAACCGGTTCTGAATACACCTACCTGATGAATGGATCGCCTTCCGCCAGCAACTGGACCGGGCTGTTCCGTCCCGGCGAGAAAATTCGCCTGAGATTCATCAACGCCTCGGCGATGACCTTCTTTGATGTCCGTATCCCGGGACTCCCGATGACGGTTATTTCCGCTGACGGCCAACCAGTGCAACCCGTTGAAACGGATGAATTCCGCATTGGCGTGGCGGAAACCTACGACGTGATTGTACAGCCAACCGACACGGCTCACACCGTGTTTGCCCAGTCACAGGATCGGTCGGGGTATGTGCGCGGAACGTTAGCCACCCGCAAGGGAATGGAGGCGCCAGTACCGCCCATGTATCCGCGAACCGAGCGCGGTATGGCCGCCATGGGCATGGGCGCGATGAGCATGGGCGCCATGGGCAAGGACGGCGATATGAACATGGACAGCGGCATGGACATGGGTGGCAAGATGGAAATGATGTCAGGCAGCAACGACAAAGCCCATGGCAAAATGATGATGGATGGCACCGGCTCGGGAATGAACAAGATGAGCTCGGACAAAGCAACGATGAATGAGGTCCCGACGGCGGGTCGGCCGATATCCCATGGCCCTGATAATCACGGTCCCGGGGCGGCCATGGTGGCTTCCAGCCCGCAATCGCGTCTGGATGACCCTGGTGTAGGCTTTGAAACAGCCAACCATCGGGTGCTGACTTATTCCCAGTTGCAGAGCATTGAGGGCTGGCCCGACAAGCGCCCGGCCGAACGCGAGGTCGAACTGCACCTTACCGGCAATATGGAACGTTACATGTGGTCGTTCGACGGCAAAAAGTTCTCTGAAGTCGATGGCCCGGTCAAGTTCTACCATGGCGAGCGCCTGCGATTGATCCTCGTCAACGACTCGATGATGGATCACCCCATTCACCTGCATGGCATGTGGATGGAACTGGAAACCGGTGCAGGTGAATATCGTCCACGCAAACACACGATTTCCGTCAAACCCGGCGAGCGTGTATCCGCGCTGATCACAGCGGATGCACCGGGTGACTGGGCTTTCCATTGCCACCTTCTGTACCACATGGACGCAGGCATGTTTCGTGTTGTGTCGGTCGTTTAACGGGATAGGGGATGAACATTATGATGAATCGCATCAAGTGGGTTGTGGGTGCCTCAGCCTTAACGCTTGCCTCGGGAGCCGGCGCCGCCGGTACTGGCGTTCAGGCCGAACCGGACTGGACGCTGCCGATACACGACAACCAGGTGTTTGGCCAGGTTCTGTTTGACCGGATGGAATACCAGCGTGACGGCGACAACGAATTGGCCCTGTGGGACGCCCAGGCCTGGATTGGTAAAGATCGCAATCGGCTCTGGGTCGAAACGGAAGGTGAGACTGATCTATCCAGCGACAGCGGCGACATCGAAAATTTTGATGTGCAGTACAGCTATCGCTTCGATCGCTTCTGGGATATACAGACAGGATTGGGTGCCCAGACAACGTTTGGCCCCAGCCCTAATAAGGAGCGCTATTCGGCCATTGTTGGATTGCAGGGACTTGCCCCCTACTGGTTTGAGGTAGACACAAATCTCCGAGTCACCGACGACGGTGACGTGTCATACGATCTTGAAGCCGAGTACGACTGGCTGCTGACCCAAAGGCTCATTTTGCAGGGCCGCGGCGAAACGCTCGTTGCCTTCAGCGATGTTGAGGAGTGGGGCGTCGGTAGTGGCATCAATAATGTGGGCCTGGGGCTCCGTCTGAGATACCACTTTTCGAGGGAGTTTGCGCCCTACCTGGGTGTTTCTTACACCCGCTTTCTGGGCAACACAGAGGACCTTCGTGAGCGCGAGGGGGAGTAAGCATTCATTCCACGACGTTCTGCCACCCTGCTGAAAATCGCCCTACAGTAACCTCACA
>JAPYON010000043.1:0-1711 GCA_029938175.1 Paracoccaceae bacterium
GGTTAGTGTTGTTCATTGGCGACCTGTTCGTAATTATTTTGTTATCGCCCATGGGAATGGCAGATGGTAGCGGACCGTTCCTTTCGATGATCAAGTCAAGCTAGGATGGGACCAACGAATTCGGATGCTAGCCCTTTTACATCGAAACAGCCTCTGTTGGCATACACCAAATTCTAATCCTTATCTTGAGGGCAAGAGTGCCAATCATTTTAGTGTTTATGCTCGCTATAGCGGGATACTACGTAAGTGGTGGACGCTTACGCCTCTTCGAAGGCGGCCCAAAGATAACGTTTAGAAATACGTGAGTTATACGTGCGCAGGTTTAAAGTTATGCAATAGCAGGGACTGTTTGGCTGGGGAACCAGGATTCGAACCTGGACTAACAGAGTCAGAGTCTGCGGGTCTACCGTTAACCTATTCCCCAGTAGAAGGCCGTCATTTACGCAAGTGCTTTGCCGGGGTCAAGGGGGAGGCTGGTCTGAAAGACGTGAAATCATGGCCAATTGTAAATCTATTGCCATTGACGCGACGACCTGTAATAAAGCACACATGAAAAACGAATTTTGCATTATCAAGATTTGCATTATCTGCTGACATATCGTCCGCGGCGCGTCTTTCTGTTTTCAATTTGATCTCAAAATGCTAGGCCCGCCGCAGGGAATATTGCGACTGGGAAAGAGCTATGACCGAAATTGAACTTTATAATACCAAGACCCGCTCCAAAGAGGTTTTTGTGCCGATCCATCTGGATGACGTGCGCATGTATGTCTGTGGACCGACGGTTTACGACCGCGCACATATCGGGAATGCGCGGCCCGTGGTGGTGTTTGATACGCTTTTCCGGTTGCTGCGGCATGTTTATGGCCACTATGCGGTTAGCTATGTGCGGAACTTCACGGATGTTGATGACAAGATAAACGCCAAGGCTGCCGAGACCGGGCGACCCATTCGGGATATCACCGATGAGACGATCAAGTGGTATCGCGAGGACATGGACGCGCTTGGTGCGCTGCGGCCGACGGATGAGCCGCGGGCGACGGAATATATCCCTGAAATGGTCGAGATGATCGAAAAACTGATTGCGTCGGGCAATGCGTATGAATCTGCAGGACACGTCCTGTTCGACGTGAATTCCTACGATGCTTATGGCACATTGTCGGGCCGCAAACTCGATGATATGCGTGCAGGCGCGCGGGTAGAGGTGGCGAATTACAAACGTGATCCGATGGATTTTGTGTTATGGAAACCTTCAAGCAAGGACTTGCCGGGCTGGGATAGCCCGTGGGGTCGAGGGCGACCGGGTTGGCATATCGAGTGTTCTGCTATGTCGCTGGGTCTTCTCGGGGCCGAGTTCGACATTCACGGTGGCGGGTTGGATTTGCAGTTCCCGCACCACGAAAACGAGATAGCGCAGAGCTGCTGTGCAAACCCTGATGCGGGGTTTGCGAATGTGTGGATGCACAACGAGATGTTGCAAGTTGACGGAAAGAAGATGTCTAAATCCACTGGAAATTATTATACGGTTCGTGAGCTGATTGAAGAGTATGAAGAAAGATTTGCAATTGAGAACATCGGCCCTGCTATCCGGTTGCGTTTCTTGCAAACACATTATCGATCAACGGTAGATGCTTCAAGAAGCTACATTGAAGATGCTGCAAATAAACTCGGGGGTTGGTGGTTCTGGACTCAGAACCACATTAACGCCTCCGTC
>JAPYON010000043.1:1721-13304 GCA_029938175.1 Paracoccaceae bacterium
CCTCCGTCGAAAATTTTGACCGCTCCGAGTTATTAATTGATTCGCCGGTTATCGCTGCTGTTGCAGACGATCTTAACACCCCACTAGCGGTCGCAGAAATCGACAAGATGGTGAACGAATTGCGGCGACCTCCTGCGAATTCAACAATAATAGATGATTACGCTAATCGACAAATAGCGTTAGCAAAAAAAATTGTTTCTGCAATCGAGTTTTTGGGGTTTGATTTCGAGGCGCTGGAGCGGTTGCATGGTTCATATTGGTCTGACCGGCTTAAAGGCAGAAATAGCCATAACGAGCTAATAGCTAAATTGATTGAACTACGTGACAATGCGAGATCAGACAAAAACTTCGCACGCGCTGATGAAATTCGCGATGCCTTAAACGCTGCAGGAATTCAACTGAAAGACTCCGCGTCAGGGGTGTCTTGGGAGTTGTCGCCAGAGTTTGATGCAGCTAAATTGGAGGCCCTAAAATGACCAAAACCCGCCTATACCTCTACGATACCACGCTTCGTGACGGTCAACAAACTCACGGTGTGGATTTCTCGGCTGAAGACAAAATCCGTATCTCACAGGCGCTCGACGGTCTCGAAATCGATTATGTAGAAGGCGGTTGGCCCGGTGCGAACCCAACGGATAACGAATTTTTTGCCGCGGCTCCGAAGCTGGACACAGCCACATTTGTAGCCTTCGGGATGACGAAACGGGCGGGGCGCTCGGCTGCTAATGATGATGTTCTGGCGGCGGTCATCAATGCCAATACTCCGGCGGTTTGTCTGGTTGGCAAAAGTCATGATTTCCATGTCAGGACAGCGCTGGGAATTTCGCTTGAGGAAAATGTCGAGAACATCAAAGGCTCGTTCAAGCATCTGGCGTCACTTGGCCGTGAATCTCTGTACGATGCCGAGCATTTCTTTGACGGCTTCAAGTCCAATCCGGATTATGCGCTGGAATGTTGCAACGCCGCATACGGCGCGGGTGCACGCTGGGTCGTGCTGTGTGACACAAACGGTGGGGCGATGCCCGAAGATATAACGTTGGCCGTCAAGGCGGTGATAGCGTCGGGCATTCCGGGTGACCACGTCGCCATTCACACGCATAATGACACTGAACACGCCGTGGCAAACAGCCTAGCGGCAGTGGAGGCGGGCGCACGCCAAATTCAAGGCACGTTGAATGGACTGGGCGAGCGGTGTGGAAACGCCAACCTTGTTACATTGATCCCGACGTTGCTGCTGAAAGAACCTTACGCAAGCAAATATGAAATAAAGGTTAAGCACGACGCGCTATCTGGGCTAACGCGTCTATCAAGGATGCTCGACGATATTTTGAACCGTGTGCCCAATGCCAGCGCGGCGTATGTGGGGTCTTCGGCGTTCGTGCATAAGGCGGGGTTGCATGCTAGTGCGATCCTCAAGGACCCGACGACATATGAACACATTCCGCCGGAAACTGTGGGGAACGAGCGCCTTGTGCCCATGTCAAATCAGGCGGGGCAGTCGAACCTTCGCAAGCGTTTGACCGAGGCGGGGCTGGAGGTTGCAAAAGGTGATCCGGCGCTTTCGCGGATCCTCGACGAAGTGAAGGCACGCGAGGATCGCGGTTTTGCCTATGACAGCGCGCAGGCGAGTTTTGAGCTGTTGGCGCGGGGTATCCTGGGCCAATTACCTAAGTTTTTCGAGATCGAACGGTACCGCGTGACGGTCGAGCGGCGCCAGAACGCCCTGCACCAGATGATAACGGTTTCGGAGGCGGTCGTTGTAGCCAAGATTGCTGGCGAACGCGTAATTAGCGCCTCAGAAAGCCATTCAGACGAGGATGATCGGGATCAGGGTCCGATAAACGCGTTGTCTCGGGCATTGGGCAAAGATCTGGGCCCGTATCAGGCGTTGATTGACGAAATGAAACTGGTAGACTTCAAGGTGCGTATCACCAACGGCGGCACCGAGGCCGTGACCCGTGTGCTGATCGATAGCGAAGACGGGCAGGGGCGGAGGTGGTCCACCGTCGGTGTTTCGGCGAATATTGTGGACGCGTCCTTTCAGGCCTTGGTCGATGCAATTACCTGGAAGCTGATCCGTGAAGGCGCGATACCAGCATGAGCATTGAAGCCTGCGCTAAAATCGTCAGGGCAGGAGACCCAGATCGATATTTATCGGCAATGACTGCGCCAGACGTTGCGCGCGACCGCTTGTTGGTGCTGTACGCGTTCAATCTGGAAATTGCCCGCGTACCGTGGATTACTAATGAGGAAATGATTGCCGAGATGCGGCTTCAGTGGTGGCTGGATACCATCGTGAGGATTTACGAAGGCAAGGGCAGCGAGCATGAGGTTGCAAGCCAGCTTGCGAAAGTGATCGAAGCTGGCAATCTTCCACAGACTTTGTTTGAAGAAATGGTTAACGCCCGGCGTTTTGATATTTACCGCGAGGGGCATTCTGGGCTGAGCGAGTTTAACACCTATATCGACGCGACCTCGGGCAACCTGATGCGCTTGGCGGCGATGTCGCTGGACGCGGACGATGTGGCTTGTGTCACGGATTTCGGTTTTGCGGCGGGTGTGGCCAACTTGTGGCGCGCGTTGCCGAAATTGTATGCCAAGGGTCGGCATCCGGTGCCCGTGGCTGGAGCGCTGGATCGTAACGCCGTTGCGGGTGGCGAAGTGCCGGACAATCTGGCGGAAGCGTTGTTGGAAATTACTGCAAATGCGCGGCAAAAGCTGGCGTCGTCGCGGCGATCCCGCGGCCAAATTCCAAAGGCGGCTGCACCCGCAGTTCTGGCAGGTTGGCAAGCAGGTGTGCCGTTGGCAATGGTTCAAAGACAGCCATACGAAATTCTGCGCCAGCCCTTTGAATCATCAGAATTTAAACGCAGATTCAGCCTGTTGTGGCGAAATTCTACGGGGTGGTGGTAGGCTTCAGGCGCGTTTTACCTTGGAGCACGAACCAGATTAATGCACTGCCAGCAAGCATCAGCAGCGGAATCATTGCAAGGTTAACGGCCATCCAGCCATCTTGCATTGCACCACCGGAACAGTTCATCAACCCGCCGGAGCTGAGCGAGGAAATCGTGACCATCCCGAATACTGAGAAATCGTTCATGCCCTGCATGCGCCCACGCTCTTGTTCGGTGTGTCCACCTGCCAGCATAGTTGTTGCGCCGATAAACCCGAAGTTCCAACCGATTCCGAGCAGAATAAGTGCGACGAAGAAGTTTCCTAGCTCGACGCCTGCGAGGGCCACGCTGCCTGCGGCTGCCAATATCACTAGACCGATCGCGATGATCCTCTCCGCTCCGAAGCGCGCTATCAGATGTCCGGTGAAGAAGGAGGGAATATACATGGCCAGAACATGCCCAGAAACCACATCCGCAGCGTTTGCAATTTCAAACCCGCAGCCGACGACAGCCAGTGGCGTCGAGGTCATCACAAGGTTCATTAACGCGTAGGCAACCATCGCACTGATCATTGCGACAAGGATTTGCGGCTCGCGAAGTAATTCCCGGCGGGAACGGCCTTTGGGGGCATTCGCAGCCGGTTTTTTGGGTTTAGGAATGTTCAGGAACAAGAACAAAAATGACCCGACAAGGTTTAGGGCGACGATTGCGATATAGGACCCCATAAAGGGAATAGGATCCAAAGCACCTTCTGTTACTTTGATCAGTTGAGGCCCTATGATGGCCGAGATCAACCCACCAGCCATAACCCATGAGATGGCCTTCGGGCGATAGTCTTCAGTGGCCATGTCCGTCGCAGCAAATCTATAAAAACCCTGTGCAGACATATAGATCCCAGTGAAAAGTGATCCAAGTAGGAACAGCGAAAATGAATTGAGCCATAGTGCCGTTGCGGCAATGCTCGCGCCAATTATTCCACCGAGAACACCGATAAAAAATCCGGTGCGGCGACCGTATTTCTGCATTATCGCCGACATAACCGGCGCGGTCAGCATAGACCCGAATACGATCAGTGCGATTGGAAGCGTTGCCCAGCACGGGTTGGATGACAGGTATTGCCCAGCTAGTCCCCCCAACACAAGGCTGATTGGCATTTGGGCGCCCAGAATGGCTTGGGCGGCGACTAAAACTTTGACGTTGCGGCGGGCAATGGAATTGGAATCATCATAGGTCATACTTACTGTTCTATTCTTACTTATTTGCAATATCCAGTATATATAATTCGCGAAAAAATCGCCGCTAATTTTCTTTTTATAGCGGCGCCGATTTTCCCTAAACTGTATTCTTAAACAGGAGGCGTAAATGGTTGGCCGTATTATCAAAACCAAAGCGGATGTCGCCGAAGGGGCCGCGTGTCTGTGCGCACTCGCCCCCAGATTTTCGGATGCTTTAGATCTGTGTGGACCATTGCTGCTTCGTCGTCGTGAAGACGGGTTTCGCGCGCTATTGAGTGCGGTTACCAGCCAGAAGTTATCTGTTGCATCGGCCAATGCAATCTGGACGAGGGTGAAGGTGGCGGGGATGATTGACCCCGCCCCGTTACTGAACGAGAGCGACGAGAAACTTCGGGCCTGCGGGTTCTCGCGTAGAAAATAGGTTGCGCCAAAAATTTAGCAGCAGCCGATCTGGATTACGGCGCGATGCGAAGTCAACCGTCGCAAGAGGTGATGGAGCGGTTGATCGCCGTTCGTAGAATTGGTGCGTGGACAGCAGATATTTACGTAATGTCAGCCTTGGTCATGCAGATGTGTTTGCGCCGGGTGACCTTTCGTTGCAAGAGGCCGCAAAGATGTTGTTAGGTCTGAATGCGCGCCCGAAGGAAAAAGTCTTGCGCGAAATGTCCGAAAACTGGTCCCCATGGAGATCGGTTGCAGCCTGCCTTCTCTGGGCGTATTACCGCGTTGCATAAAAACGAGAGGGAATACGATGACGACATTAACTGGTCCGTGCAAAGACGCGACTTCGGGTAAAGCTGACAGTTTGGTGATTTTTCTGCACGGCTATGGCTCGGACGGAAATGATCTTATCGGGATCGGGGATTCTCTGGCCGAGCATTTGCCGAGCACCACGTTCCTCGCGCCAAACGCGCCGCAACGCTGTGCTAATAATCCGATGGGGTACCAGTGGTCGCCCATCCCGTGGCTGGATGGATCCACCGAAGAACTCGCCCGCCAAGGGCAAGTCGAGGCGGTCGCAATGTTGAATACATGGCTTGACGAGGTTGCTGTGACCGAGGGCATCGACCCCGAACGCACCATAATTTTCGGATTTTCCCAAGGCGCGATGATGGCTTTGCATGTCGGCCCGCGTCGTGAAATGGCGTTTGCTGGGATTGTTGGGTTTTCAGGCCGTCTGCTTGAGCCGGGATTATTGGAGGCAGAAATGCAATCAAAACCTCCAATCCTGCTTGTACATGGAGATTCCGACGACATGGTGCCACCGGCCGTGTTGCCCGAGGCTGCAGATGCCTTGGTCAAAGCGGGTTTTGAGGTTTATACGCATATCTCCAAAAATACCGGCCACGGAATTGCGCCCGATGGCCTGAATATGGCGTTACGGTTCATTAAAATGAAGCTGGATAATTAGGCGGTTCGAAACGCTTTGACCCAGACGTAGACCAATCCGAACGAGATTATGGCATTCCAGCCGGCCATGGAAATCCCAAACATGGCCCATGGAATGACGTCGCACATCACGATGTTAACGGGGGCTGACATGTCCAGCAAATTATCGCTGATCGTTAAACCGGTTCCTGTGCAATCGGTCGGTCCCTGCCACCATTTTTGCTCTACCCCTGCGTGGTAGACGCCGATGCTGGCACCGACGGCGACGACCAGCCCGCCGAGCAACGCGACAAAGCGGTTTGGCACGAAATAAATAACCACGCCCAAACCAATTGCGATTACGTGCGGCCAACGTTGCCAGATGCACATTTTGCATGGAGCCATGCCAAAGCCGTATTGAAAAACCAAAGCACCAATAATTAGGCTCGCGGAACCCGCGGCCGCCAGGAGTGCCGTTTTTTGAAACTTAGTCATCATATCATCCATAATATTGCAAAGCCGCCCAGAAATGCTAAAAGACCGAGTGTAAGCACCATCCCTAATCGCTTTTCGATAAAGTGTCGGATATCCGGCCCGAACTTCCACAACAATGCGCCCACGATAAAGAACCGAATTGCGCGGCCAATCAATGTGTATCCCATGAATAACGCAAAGTTCAATTCGGTTGCGCCGGACAGGATCGTCGTAACTTTGAACGGGAAGGGTGTAATGCCTGACAGCAGCAAAATAGCTGCGCCGAATTCGTTATAATAAGATCTGAAAGTCGCGAAAGCGTCAGTTTTACCGTAAAAATCCAGCACGGGCCGACCGACTTCTTCGAAAAGGTATATTCCGGCGCCATACCCGAGCGCACCTCCTAGAACAGAACTTACCGTTGTGACTGCTGCTATCAAGAATGCGCGTCGTGGTGTCGCCAAGATCATCGGGATCATCAATGCATCTGGCGGGATCGGGAAAATCGACGCCTCGAAAAAGCTGATGGTTGCCAGCAAAAGCAGCGCATATCGTGAAGCTGCCAATGACATAGTCCAATGATAAAGTTTTTTAAGCATAAAATATCCGTTTTGTTAAGTATCCCATGCACCACGCTAGGCGGTAGAGGTCAAGGCATCGCGCAGGATTTTCACACTTCACCGACGGTTTCCACTTTACCAGCCAGAAACCTTTTGATAGCAGGTCCTCAAGCAAGCGATTGCTGGCATGATACGGATTAAACTACCGACCGGATCACAAAGTGCCCGAGTGGCGGAATTGGTAGACGCAGGGGATTCAAAATCCCCCGCCGCAAGGCTTGCCGGTTCGATTCCGGCCTCGGGTACCAACGCATCTCATTATCACATTGAAATATAATAATATTTACACCAGATCATCCTGATTTGGTACGTTTTTTGGTACGTTTTGTATTTACGCCTGTTTTTCCAATTTACACCGCCGGCGCATAGTTAAGGCGTTGTCATCAACCCCCGCTCTAGTAATGAAATAAGACATAACAAACCATATGGGACGTCGGTAGACGATTGCTATCAGTAACTGTTGGTCGGAAGCACCTGAGAGTTGTGAGCACCTCGGGTTACTCAGGCGGGCGAAAACACCTTCGGGACGCGCTTTACATGCCTGCGGTTGTTGCAGCACGGCATAATCCAGATATGAAGCGGTTTTATGAACGTCTCATCGATGCGGGAAAGCCCGCGAAAGTTGCATTTACGGCCATCATGCGTAAACTTATTCTGTTGGCAAACGCCCTGATAAAGCAGGATCGTATGTGGACCCAAATTAAAGCTTGATTAAGACGGATACTATTCAGTCTGCCTATTTTTCTGGCGTCACGTACAGTAGCTTTTATTCCCAAGGCGGGATGTAAAACGAGGATTTTATTCTGTCCATGACAACGGTGGTTTTGAACCCTTTGATATCAGGGTTATCATATAGAAAGTTACGGGTGAACGCTTCGTATTCCTCCATATCTCTGGCGCTGACGATTAGGATGAAATCGTTATCACCCGTTACATAATAGGCACTCATCACCACAGGCTCACGCTGCACGGATTTCTTGAAATGATCAATAATGTCCGAGCGTTCACGCTCCAGCGTGACCGCAATCATCATGGTCAGTGAACGCCCGAGTGCTGCGCTGGAAACGACAGCGATGTCGGACTCGATCACCTTTTCTCTGCGCAACTTGTTTAGGCGGCGCTGTATCGAGGTGGGTGAGAGGCCGATTTTTTCAGACAACTGAGTTGAGGTGAGTTGATTATTTAGCTGGACTTCATGAAGAATTTTGCGATCCAAAGCGTCTAGTGTGTTCATATTCTTTATACTTTCTAAAATTTTGCATCATTTATGCAAAACAACCAGATAGTTGCATATTTTCCCTGACATCAGTTTGTTACAGTAGGTAATTGGCCAGTGCCAGATAATTTACTGAAAACTGAAAGCGTCCGCTCTTGGGCGCCTGTCCCAATCACAAGCCATAGACTTGGAGATAGACCGATGAGCAATCCAAACCTGCCGTTTACTCTCGCGGAATACGAAAGCCGGATCGCCAAAGTACGCGCGGCGATGGAGGTGGCGGGCTGTGACGTATTGCTGGTCACTGATCCTGCTAGCATGGCGTGGTTGACCGGATATGACGGCTGGTCGTTTTACGTGCATCAGGCGGTGATTGTAGGCCCGACCGGAGCACCGATTTGGTGGGGGCGCGCGATGGATGCGTTGGGGGCCAAGCGTACTGCATATATGACCGCAGATAACATCTTTGGCTATGATGACAGTTATGTTCAGAACCCTGACAAGCACCCGATGGAAAATCTGGCGCAGTTGGTCAAAGCGCAGGGTTGGGCGGGTTCGCGTATCGGCGTGGAGATGGATACCTATTACTTCACTGCGGCGGCTTATATGTCACTGCTTCAAGAGTTGCCTGAGGCTAAATGGATTAATGCAAATGTGCTTGTAAACTGGCAGCGGGCGGTCAAAAGCGGAGCCGAGATTACGTATATGCGCCGCGCCGCCAAGATCGTCGAAAAAATGCACGCCACGATTTTGGAACGTGCAGAACCGGGGATGAAGAAAAACCAACTGGTTGCGGATATTTATCACACCGCCATTTCCGGTGCAGACGGGCATTGGGGCGATTATCCGTCGATTGTGCCGCTGGCCCCGTCAGGCAAAGACGCAACCGCGCCGCATTTGACGTGGGATGACAGCACCCTGCAAATGGGTGAAGCGACGTTTTTTGAAATTGCGGGCGTTTACCGTCGTTATCACGCGCCACAATCACGCACCCTGTTCTTTGGGGAACCACCGGCGAAGTACCGCGCCGCCGAAGCTGCTGTGCTCGAGGCTGTGGAGGCAGGAATGGCGCAGGCCAAACCGGGATACTTTGCCGAAGACATCGCCAACGCTTTCAACGTCACACTAAACAAGCTGGGGTTTGAAAAAGACAGCCGCTGCGGCTACCCGATTGGTCTTTCCTATCCGCCGGATTGGGGTGAACATACCTTTTCTTTGCGCCGCGATGACAAGACAGTGCTGGAGCCTGGAATGACGTTTCATTTTATGCCGGCGCTGTGGCTGGATGACGGCGGAATAGAAATAACCGAGCCGGTTTTGATCACGCAGACAGGTGCGGAAAACCTCTGTACCACCCCGCGCGGGTTGGTGGTGAAAGGATAACAAATGCTCAAATCTTCTATAACCCCGACGATTGATCTGGATGCCGAGGGCGTCGCGCACGGTTTCCTGCGTCTGCCACATAGTCGCGACGACAGCGCTTGGGGATCGGTGATGATTCCGATAACTGTGGCCAAAAATGGTAATGGGCCAACGGCACTGGTGACCGGGGCTAATCATGGTGATGAATACGAAGGGCCTCTGGCACTTGTTGAACTGGCGGCAAATATCGACGCTGCCAAATTAACGGGGCGGGTTATCATCATTCCGTTTATGAATTTGCCCGCTTTTCAGACAGGTACGCGGACATCGTCTATTGATGCCGGCAATATGAACCGCGTATTTCCGGGTCGGCCGGATGGCACTGTTACCGAAAAAATTGCTGACTATTTTCAACGCTATTTGTTGCCAATGGCCGATGTTGTGCTGGATTTCCACTCGGGCGGGAAGACTCTGGATTTCCTTCCGTTTGCAGCCTCGCATGTGTTGGAGGACAAGGAACAGGAAGCGCGCTGCAGCGCCGCCCGAGATGCCTTCAACGCGCCGTTTGCGATGCAGATGCTAGAGATTGATAGCAACGGAATGTATGACGACGCGGCCGAGGCTTTGGGTAAGACCTTTGTCACTACCGAACTGGGAGGGGCTGGAACCAGCACTCCTGAAACAGTGGTCATCGCACGCAAGGGCCTGCGAAATATACTGATTCATGCGGAGATTATGCAAGGTGAAATGGAACTGTCTCCAAGTCAGCATTTGATACAAGACGACGACAACTGTTTTCACTTTTCGCCAATTGATGGCATGATTGAATACACCAAATCCCTTGGTGGCCTTGTCAAAAAAGACGATGTGCTTGCACGCATCTGGAAAACCACACGTACAGGGGTTAAGCCTCTGGAAATTCACTCAAAAATGGATGGTTTGCTGACTGTCAGACACACGTATGGCTTGATTCAGTCAGGCGATTGCCTGGCCGTTTTGGCTCAGGAAGATAAAAAGGTAAAATAACATGCTAACTAACGACCAACTTGCAAAATGGGACCGCGAAAACTTTTTTCATCCCTCGACCCACCTTGCTCAACACGCTCGCAGTGAAACTCCCACGCGTGTAATCAAGAGCGGTGAGGGCGTATATATTTATGATCGTGACGATCGAAAAATGCTCGATGCCTTTGCCGGTCTTTATTGTGTAAATGTTGGCTATGGCCGCACCGAGATTGCCGAGGCAATTTCAAAGCAGGCGCATGAACTGGCCTATTACCATTCCTATGTGGGTCACGGAACCGAGGCCTCGATTACCCTCTCAAAAATGATTTTGGATCGTGCGCCTGACAATATGTCCAAGGTTTATTACGGGCAGAGCGGCTCGGATGCTAATGAGACCAACATCAAACTGATCTGGTATTACAACAACATCCTTGGCCGCCCGAAGAAGAAAAAGATTATCTCGCGCTGGCGGGGCTATCACGGTTCGGGTCTTATGACCGGCTCGTTGACTGGGCTGGAATTGTTTCACAACAAATTTGACCTGCCGTTGACGCAGGTAATTCACACCGAAGCCCCTTACTATCTTCGCGGTGCCACCGCGGGTATGTCCGAAGAAGAGTTTTCAGCCGATTGCGCCGCCAAGTTGGAAGAAATGATCCTGATCGAGGGGCCGGACACCATAGCGACCTTCATCGGAGAGCCAGTATTGGGCACAGGCGGCATCGTGCCCCCTCCGACTGGTTACTGGCCTGCTATTCAGGCCGTGCTAAAGAAATATGACATCTTGCTTATTGCCGACGAAGTAGTCACGGGTTTCGGCCGTCTCGGTTCCATGTTCGGCTCTGACCATTACGGGATTGAAGCTGATCTTATTACAATTGCCAAAGGCCTGACTTCGGCTTACGCGCCACTTTCAGGTTCGATAGTGTCCGAGAAAATCTGGAAAGTATTGGAACAAGGCACCGATGAAAACGGTCCGATCGGCCATGGTTGGACCTATTCGGCTCACCCGATCGGGGCGGCGGCAGGTGTTGCCAACCTGAAACTAATCGATGAAATGGGCTTGGTGGAAAATTCCGGCACAACCGGCGCTTATTTGTTGGAGCAGCTTAAGGCCGCCTTTGCTGACCACCCCAACGTTGCTCAAGTGCGCGGCGAAGGTTTGATGTGCGCTGTTGAGTTTGCCGAGAAAAAATCCTCATTGGATTTCTTCGATCCAGCCAAGAAAGTCGGCTATGCAATCTCCGCTGCGATGGCATCTCGAGATGTGATTGCCCGTGCTATGCCCCAAGGCGATATCATCGGATTTGCCCCACCACTTTGTATTACCCCTGACGAAGTGGATCATGTTGTATCGGTCGCCAAAGAAGCCGTGGTCGAAGTGCTCGGTTAACAATATAATCGCCCAT
>JAPYON010000044.1 GCA_029938175.1 Paracoccaceae bacterium
ACGCGATAAGCAGATAGGTCGCGTGGGCTCGGAGAGGTGTATCAGAGACAGGAACGGTAGTAAAGCATGGCTTTTTTTACACTGTTTTAGACAAATTTTAAACAGAATTCGGGAGTGGTGATTTGGTGCTGGCAATAGGGGCTTCATGTGCGACAACAAAGATACAATAAAGGGCTGGTTCGTGGGCTCTTCAGGTATTAGACACCCTGCGAAACAGTTTTTCTAAAGGACGACCTAGATGGCCAAAATTACATATATCGAGCATAACGGAACCGAGCATGTCGTAGACGTTGCCAACGGGTTAACCGTTATGGAAGGCGCGCGCGATAATAATGTGCCGGGGATAGAGGCGGATTGCGGTGGCGCTTGTGCATGCTCGACTTGCCATGTGTATGTTGATGCAAGCTGGGTAGAGAAGTTGCCAGCGCGGGATGATATGGAGGCTGACATGCTTGATTTCGCTTGGGAGCCGGACACGCTGCGCTCGCGTCTTACGTGCCAGATCAAGGTGACGGATGCTCTGGACGGTCTGGTCGTTAACATGCCTGAAAAGCAAATATGATCGCCCGCCTCATTCTGTTGATCGCTTGGCTGCCAATGGCCGCTGTGGCAGGTGGCGGAATTATCGAGGCGGAGTACGGTGGCGATGTGGATGTTTATCCACATCGTATCATGGGCGACATATACGAGAAACAGGAACTAATAGTGGTTGACGCGGATGGCGTTAAGCATTCTCTAACTCTTTCCAGTAATGTATTCGAAGATATGGCACCCCGCGTTGCTGACATGGATGGCGATGGGCGGGGCGATGTCGTCGTTGTGGAAACCAGCGTTACGTTGGGGGCGTCTTTGGCGATTTAATCGCTGGGCGAAGACGCGTTATTCAAACTGACCGTGACTCCGCATATTGGCAAGGTGCTGCGGTTTTGGACCGTTCGAGACGGCCAACTCGTAGAGATGGCAGCGGCCAGCGGGCTGACCAACCACAGAATTGGCGATGCGGTTATTTCCGGGGTGTGCGTGATTGTGCGGGTGCCGACGAAATTGTGACCGCCAGTGGTGACTGGTCGCGGGTTTTTGCCACCAAGATGGTTAACGGATCGTTAGTCTTTACGGACCTCGGTAAATGCAGCGTGCAGGCTATCACCGACGCGTTAACCTGCGATTAAAGTGCACGCCAACCAATGTCCTTGCGGTAGAACCCTTCGGGCCAATTGATTTTCTCGATAGCAGCATAGGCGCAATCATGGGCTTGTTTCAGACTATCACCACGGGCGGTTATGCCCAGAACACGCCCACCGGTGGCGAGTATTTTGCCGTTTTCGATCTTGGTTCCGGCATGCAGAACCTGTAGTTTTGGATTGTCATCCAGACCCTCTAATCCGTCTATTTCAGTGCCTTTCTCGTAAGATCCTGGGTAACCGTCGGCAGCGTATACGACGCAAATCGCATGATCTTCGGCCCAGTTTATGCGTGCTTCATCCAGCGTGCCTTCGGCGCAAGCAAGCAGGGCATCCAGAACTTGTGCACCAAGCCTCATCATTATGACTTGGCTTTCTGGATCGCCGAAACGGACGTTGTATTCAACAAGTCGTGGGCGCCCGTCTTTGATCATGAAGCCCGCGAATAGCACACCTTGAAATGGAGTGCCGCGACGGGCCATTTCGGCAATTGTCGGTTTGATGGTTTCATCCAAGGCTTTTTGCGTGATCTCGTCAGTCATGACTGGCGGGGGGGAATATGCCCCCATGCCGCCCGTATTTGGGCCTTTGTCGCCGTCAAAAGCGCGTTTGTGGTCTTGGGCTGTACCGATAGGCAAGACATTTACGCCGTCTGACAGCACGAAGAACGAAGCTTCTTCACCCTCCATGAACTCCTCAATCACGACCTCTGCACCACCCCCCGCGCCAAACGCACCACCGAACATGTCGTCCAGTGCGTCGAGGGCGGTTTTAATATCCATGGCGACAACCACGCCTTTGCCTGCAGCAAGGCCGTCAGCTTTTATAACGATCGGTGCGCCTTGTTCGCGAACGTATTCCTTGGCTGCATGAATGTCGGTAAAATATGCGTAGGCGGCGGTATCTGCACCGCATGCATCACAGATTTCCTTGGTAAAATTTTTGGAGGCTTCTAGTTGCGCGGCGGCGGCGGATGGGCCGAAGGTCAGTATGCCAGCGGAGCGCAATGTGTCGGCTATTCCAGCTACGAGGGGGGCTTCTGGGCCGACAACTACAAAGCTAATGCTTTCGTCTGCGCAAAATTCGACGACCGCGTCACCGTCTTCGGGGTTCATATCAACGCAATCGGCGACTTGGGCGATGCCCGCGTTTCCGGGGGCGCAGAACAACTGGTCACACTTGGGGTTTTGGGCGATGGCCCATGCGAGCGCGTGTTCGCGACCGCCTCCACCGAGAATTAGGATGTTCATTACGCTCTCCCTCTTGGCCTTTGATACGGGCCGTTCTAAGGTCGCGGAATGTTACATGCAAGCGCGCAAAATGTCTGATCTGATCGACGAGCCTAAAGAGGGCCGGAACGCGCCCGAGTTCTCAGTGTCCGAGATATCTGGCGTGGTGAAACGTATGATAGAGGGCGAGTTTAGCCACGTGCGGATTCGCGGCGAGGTCGGGCGGGTGTCGCGACCTAAATCGGGGCATCTGTATCTGGACTTGAAGGATGATCGCGCGGTCCTAGCGAGCGTAATCTGGAAAGGTATCGCCGGTCGTTTGCGCGTGCAGCCCGAAGAAGGGATGGAGGTTGTCGCTACGGGACGGCTAACCACGTTCCCTGGCCAAAGCCGTTACCAGATGGTGATCGATGATATTGCGCCAGCCGGCGTCGGTGCGTTGATGGCGATGCTGGAGAAACGTAAGATGGCACTGGCGGCTGAGGGGTTGTTTGCTGCGGAGCGTAAGCAGGCATTGCCGTATTTACCCGAAGTTATCGGGGTGATTACCTCGCCTTCTGGCGCTGTGATCAACGATATTTTGCATCGTTTGCGGGATAGGTTCCCGCGTAAGGTTCTGCTGTGGCCTGTTGTGGTGCAGGGGGATAAGTGCGCGCCGGAAGTGGCGGCTGCAATCAAGGGTTTCAATGCGATGACGCCAGGTGGGGCGCTGCCAAGGCCGGATGTGATCATTGTGGCGCGTGGCGGTGGCTCGATTGAGGATTTATGGGGGTTCAACGAAGAAATTGTTGTGCGGGCTGCTGCGGACAGCGCGATACCGCTGATCTCCGCTGTTGGGCATGAAACGGATACGACGTTGATAGATTACGCCTCGGACAAGCGTGCACCCACGCCTTCCGCCGCGGCTGAAATGGCGGTTCCCGTTCGGGCGGACTTGTCTGCGTTTGTGGCTGGTCTGGAAGAACGCCGCCGTCGCGCTCTGGCACGGGGGTTAGAGCAGCGCAGGCAGCGGTTGCGAGATGTTTCACGGGCTTTGCCGAGGGGAGAGACACTGTTCGCCGAGCGCGTGCAACGTTTGGACGGGCTGGAGATGCGTTTGCCACTGGGGCTTTCTAGCCTGACGCATCGCAAGCGGGTGCAACTGGCGGCGAGCGGCGGCGGGCGACTGCACCCTGCCGCTTTACGCACAGATATTCAGCGCAAGGTGCGGGACGTGGGCGCATGGTCAGGGCGATTGAAACCTGCATTGGAACGGCGGGTTGCAGACCCCAAGCGGCAGTTGACGGCAATAGCGCGAACGCTGGAGACATTAAGTTATCGCAATACGCTGGCGCGGGGATATGCGGTTGTCCATTCTGCCGACGGGTTGGTTACAACCAAGAAAGCAGCGGGTGAACATTCTGCGCTTGAGGTCGAATTCAACGATGGCAAGTTGGCGGTTTCTGCTGGAGGCACGCCAGTAACGAAACGGGTGGCGGTTGCGAAGAAAAAAAAAGCCAAGGGTGGCGATGATTCACAAGGTAGTCTGTTTTAGTTGCAACGCTGACCTAAGGTGCCATCCCCGATTAGGTCGGGGATGGCAAGAAAGTGCTTACTCTACCAAAGTTGCTTCGGTCTTGGCGCGGATTTCATCCATATCGACGCCGTCGGCGATTTCGATGACTTTCAGGCCGCCCTCGACAACTTCGAATACACCAAGGTTAGTGATAATCTCATCTACAACGCCTGTGCCGGTAAGTGGCAAGGTGCAAGATTTTAACAATTTTGTCTCACCCTTTTTATTAGTGTGGTCCATGATGACAATCACGCGGCCAACGCCAGCAACCAGATCCATCGCGCCGCCCATGCCTTTGACCAGCTTGCCTGGAATCATCCAGTTGGCGAGGTCCCCGTTTTCGGCAACTTCCATCGCGCCAAGGATAGCCATCGCGATCTTGCCGCCACGGATCATCGCAAAGCTGTCGGCCGAGCTGAAATAGCTGGTTCGGTTCAGTTCTGTAATGGTCTGTTTGCCCGCGTTAATCAGATCAGCGTCAATATTTTCCTCGGTAGGAAAAGGGCCCATGCCCAGCATGCCATTTTCGGATTGCAGGGTCACGTCTACACCGTCGGGGATATAGTTGGATACTAGCGTCGGTATGCCGATACCAAGGTTTACATACATGCCATCACGCAATTCTTGTCCGGCGCGTTCGGCCATTTGGTTTCTGTTCCATGCCATGACTTAACCCTCCCGCACAGTGCGTTGTTCGATGCGTTTTTCGTGGTTGCCTTCAAAAATTCGATGTACGAAAATACCGGGGGTGTGGATCAAATCAGGGTCGAGAGTGCCTGTCGGCACGATTTTCTCAACTTCGGCAACGCAGACTTTCCCACAGGTTGCTGCGTTGGGATTAAAGTTGCGCGAGGTTTTGCGGTAAACCAGATTACCCGCCGCGTCGCCCTTCCATGCTTTGACGATCGAGAGGTCGGCGACGAGGCCTTCTTCCAGGATGTAGGTCTCGCCGTTGAAATCTTTATGCTCTTTACCCTCGGCAATCACGGTTCCCACGCCGGTTTTAGTGTAGAAGCCTGGGATACCGGCACCGCCAGCGCGCATGCGCTCGGCCAAGGTGCCTTGGGGGGTGAATTCCAACTCAAGCTCGCCAGCCAAATATTGGCGCATGAACTCGTCATTCTCGCCAACATAGGAGGAAATCATTTTCTTGACCTGTTTGGAGTCAAGAAGCATCCCGAGGCCAAAGCCGTCAACGCCAGCATTATTAGATGCGATGGTCAGGTTTTTGGTGCCTGCGTCGAGAATAGCCTCGATCAGGTTTTCGGGGATGCCGCAGAGGCCAAAGCCACCCGCCGCGATCAGCATGCCGTCTAACAGGACGCCGTCCAGTGCCTCGGCTGCGGAGTTGTAGGTTTTTTGCATGGGGTTTTCCTGTTTAATCGGGATGACTATTGGACTTCGGCTTCCTTATGGTCAAGGGGTTGGAAGCCGGCGTTTGAGTATTATAATAAAAACAAACGGGGCGCTTCTTCATAGGTCGCACGCTGCTGCTATGTCTTCGATCACGTCCATGAAGACCTTTTCCATCTTCGCGTTGGGCTGCTGGCCTGCGATCCGCGCGCCCATGGCGTCGCCTGCGTCGATATTGCTCCCAGACATTTCCTGCAACACGGCATGGCCGCAGAAGGGGACATGGACTTCGGAGTAGCCGCCTTCGTGCGCCATGACCACGCGACCATCGCAAACCTCGTTTGCTGTTTGCAGCAGTTGGCGGGTCATCAGGCGATAGGTCTCGGCGCTGCATAACATACGCGACAGTGGATCTACGCCTGAGGCATCGAACCCGCAGGCGACGATTATGATGCCCGGCTTATAGGCGTGCAAGGCGGGGGCGACGATCCGATCCATTGTGTGCAAATAGGCGGCGTGTCCCGCGCCGGCTGGGAGGGGGATGTTGAGGTTGTATCCTTCGCCTGCGGCGTTGCCGCGATCAGCGACATGGCCCGTATCTGGCGGGTAGTTGCGTTCTTGATGGATAGAGATGGTAAGCACATCTTCGCGGTCATAGAAAATCGACTCGGTTCCATTTCCGTGGTGGACATCCCAGTCAACGACAGCGATGCGCCGGACGAGGCTTTCGGCTTTGGCTGCCTCGATTGCGATTGCGATGTTAGCGAGCAGGCAGAACCCGTTCGACCAGTCGGGAAGGCAATGGTGGCCTGGCGGGCGAGACAGTGCGTAGGCGTTGTCGTGCTGGCCTTGCAGGACTGACAACAACGCGCCCTTTACCAAACCTGCCGAGAGGGCAGCGATTTCGTAACCGCCTGCGCCGAACGGTGTTCGCAGGCCCATTTCGCCGCCGCCAGCGTCGCTAAGGGTTTTGAAATTCTCAAGGTAGCTGGCGGGGTGGATGCGATTTAGGTCTTCGAATGTGACTGTTTCGACGGACAAGCAGTCGATTTCGCCAGCCAATCCGGTTACGTCCAGCAGGTTCTTCAGCCTGCGTTTGGTTTCGGGATTTTCGGGAAGGCCGCCAGATGCCAAGGGTTGCACCAGACCGCCGACAGGGGCGGTCAGGGCGTAATTGCCACCGGAGTGCCAAAAGCACTTTTCATCCCAGAAAAATCCGGTGTTCTGCATTTAGCGCTCCCCAACTTCCATCAAACCTTGGTTTTTAGCCTCGGCTAGCGTCAGGTCGAGACATTTCCATGCTTTGTCAGCCAGTTCGTCGATTTCTGTTTTTGAGATCACGAGCGGAGGCGAGATGATCATTTTGTCGCCAACATGACGCATGATCAGGCCATTACTGAAGCAGAAGTCACGACAGATTATGCCGACAGTGCCTAGATCAGATGCGAACGGTGCGCGGGCGGATTTGTCTGGTGTAAGTTCTAGTGCGCCCATCATGCCAACGTTGCGGGCCTCGCCCACCAGTGGATGATCGCCCAGTGCTGACCACTTTTCGGTCAGATAGGGTGCGGTTTCGTCGCGCACTGTTTCGATGATCTTTTCTTCGTCAAGGATGCGCAGGTTTTCCAAAGCAACAGCCGAGGCGACTGGATGTCCCGAATATGTATAGCCATGCGCGAATTCCCCGCCGTTTTTGTCGAGATACTTTGCCATGCGCTCTGAAATCACGCTGCCGCCGATGGGCTGGTAGCCGGACGACAGGCCTTTGGCGATGGTCATTATGTCTGGGCGGATGCCGAAGGTTTCAGACCCGAACCAGTTGCCTGTGCGACCAAAGGCGCAGATGACCTCGTCAGCGATCAGCAGGATTTCGTTTTCGCCGCAGATACGCTGGATTTCCGGCCAGTAGGTGGAAGGCGGGATGATGACGCCGCCGGCGCCCTGAACAGGCTCTGCGATGAAGGCGGCTACGTTGTCGATGCCTAGACGTTCGATTTCAGCTTCCAGTGCGCGGGCGGCTTGAAGGCCGAACTCTTCGGGCGACAGGTCACCGCCTTCGGCATACCAATAGGGTTGGTCGATGTGGGTGATGTTGGGGATCGGCATCCCGCCTTGGGCGTGCATGCCTGTCATGCCTCCAAGGCTGCCCGAACCAACCGAAGACCCGTGATAGGCGTTTTTGCGCGAAATGATGGTTTTCTTCGTTGGTTTGCCCATCGAGGCCCAATAATGGCGGACGAGACGGATGTTCGTGTCGTTCGCCTCGGAACCTGAGCTAGCAAAGAATACGCGGTTCAGATCTCCGGGCATCAGGTCCGCAAGCTTTTTACCAAGTGCTATCACCGGAGGGTGCGATGTCATGAAAAATGTGTTGTAATAGGGTAGTTCCAGCATTTGGCGGTGGGCGGCGTCGGCCAACTCGTTCCGGCCATAGCCGATATTCACACACCAGAGACCAGCCATTGCGTCGAGAATTTTGTTGCCTTCGCTGTCGTTAATATACACGCCGTTAGCTGCCGTAATAATACGCGCGCCTTTTTCGTTAATTTCGGCGGTGTCGGTGAATGGATGCAGGTGATATGCCGCGTCGGCAGCTCGCATTTCGGCGGTCGAAGGAAAGTTCGTCAGGTGATCCATGTCCATCTCGCAATAAGGGGTGTTTAAATCGAACCTATGCTTGCAAACTTGGTTTGACCAGTGTCTGGCGGCAGGTCAATTATGCAATGCATGGTGACGCTGCGTCATATGGGAATGTTGCGGCTTTTATTGGCACGCCGCTGGCGCAACTGGAACGTGATTTTATTGAGGTTACAATTGATTTTTGCGATGGGTCGATCCAGCAAACCGCCCGCTTGCTGGATGTTTCACCTTCGACTTTGTATCGAAAACGTGAAAGTTTGGAAAAAACTTGATCAAACGGTATAATTTCGTAGGCAGTCCCTTGCCCACTATAGTGTCGAACATATACTCTGGTCGGAAACCTTACCTAGACGAGGGATTCTTGATGGACCTTTTAACAACTGCAATCGCAGTGCGTGAAAAAGCTTACGCGCCCTATTCCAAATTCCATGTTGGTGCGGCAATACGCAGTGCGTCGGGCAAGATTTATGCTGGCTGCAATGTCGAAAACGTTGCCTATCCCGAAGGGACATGCGCCGAAGCCGGGGCAATTGCGGCGATGATAGCGGACGGCGAAACCGAGATCTCTGAAATTCTTGTCGTAGCCAGAGGGCCAGTCAAAGTCTCGCCTTGTGGCGGGTGTCGACAGAAAATATCGGAATTCGCGCAAGCCAGCACCATTGTTTTCATGGCCGACATGTCTGGTGATATCGAAGAAACCACGATTGCAGATCTGCTTCCGGCAGGTTTCGACAAAGACCATCTGGACGTTGGCTAAGGATGGCGCGTGCATTAATTCTGGTGCTGGACTCCGTTGGTTGCGGCGGTGCACCGGACGCAGCACAGTTCGGAGACGAGGGTTCAAACACGCTAGGGCACATTGCAGACGCGTGCGCCAGCGGTGCAGCAAACGTTGGACGAAGTGGGCCATTGGCGCTGCCTAACCTTGACAGCCTTGGATTGGGCGCGGCCATTCGGTTGGCCTCGGGCCATGCCGCACCGGGATTGGGTGCCGGTGTGGTTGGAATATTCGGGGCTGCAACAGAAATTTCACAAGGCAAAGACACGCCCTCTGGCCACTGGGAAATCGCAGGCGTTCCAGTTCCATTTGATTGGCATTATTTTCCTGATACAACGCCAGCATTTCCAGCGGACAAAATTGCCGAGTTCGTTGAGCGTGCGCGCATTCCTGGAATTCTTGGCGATTGCCATGCCTCGGGTATGCCAATTTTGCATGAGCTGGGGGGGGAGCACATCCGTACGGGTAAACCGATTTGTTATACGTCCGCCGACAGTGTTTTCCAGATTGCTGCGCATGAAACGCATTTTGGGTTAGAGCGTCTTTACGAAATTAGTACTATAGCCGCCAAGATTTTCCATCCGATGATGGTTGGCCGCGTAATTGCCCGCCCGTTTGTCGGTGAGTCAGCTGAAGATTTCAAGCGGACAATAAATCGTAAAGATTTGTCTATTTCCCCGCCCGAGGACACAATTTGCGATCGCGTAGTGGCGGCTGGTGGGCGCACGCTTGCAGTCGGGAAAATTGGCGATATTTTCGCGCACCGTGGCATCACAAAGTTAAAAAAGGGTAAGCCGGATCTTGAGCTGGTGGATGATCTGTTGGATTTCATGGCGGATAGGCGGAACGGAGATTTCATTTTTACCAATCTCGTGGAATTTGACAGTCTGTATGGGCACCCTCGTGACGTTGCAGGATACGCCCGTGCGCTCGAGGCGTTTGACGCACGTCTGCCGGAAATAATCAATGTATTGAGGGCCGGAGATCTGCTTATAATCACAGCAGATCACGGCAATGATCCGACTTGGCAGGGAACCGATCATACCCGAGAGCGGGTTCCGGTGCTGTGTGTCGGTCCAGGTCTGACAGCCCGTGACGTTGGGCTGGTCGGTATGGCGGATATTGGGGAAACGATCGCCGCGCATCTTGGTTTAGAAGCAGGAAAACATGGCAGGAATTTTTTATGATTGACTGGAAGACCGTTCCAAAAACTGAACTTCATTTGCATATAGAAGGGGCGGCCCCACCGGATTTCATCCGTATGTTGGCGGCTGAGAAGAACATTGATCTGTCCGGTAGCTTCAAAGACGATGGCAGCTATGTCTGGACAGATTTCGCCGAGTTCTTGCAAACCTATGAACGCGCGTGTTCGGTATTGCAAACTCCTGATGATTTTCGCCGTTTAACCGAGGCAGTTCTGGATGTCAGCGCAGCAAATGGCGTGATTTATACCGAGATGTTTCTGTCGCCCGACTTTTGCGGTGGTGGCGATTTGGGTGCGTGGAAGGAATACCTTGCGGCGATGACGCTGGGCGCCAAAAATAGCAAGACGAAACACGGGATCGAAACACGGTTCATTGCGACCTGCATTCGACACTTCGGACCGGACAATGCCGAAAAAACCGCAGAGATTGTCGCCAAGACAGCAGGCGGACTACTGACCGGATTCGGTCAGGGCGGCGAAGAGCGCCACCTTAGTGCGGGTCACTTTGCGCGTGCGTTTAAGATTGCAGGCGATGCGGGACTTGGTCTTACCAGCCATGCCGGCGAGATTTTAGGTTCAGATAGTGTGCGCGAAACACTTGACGCGTTTGACGTCACGCGCATTGGACATGGTGTTCGCGCAATCGAAGATCCTTCTTTGGTCGAACGGCTGGCAGCCGAGGGGATTGTTTTGGAGGTTTGCCCAGGCTCTAACATTGCATTGGATGTGTTTTCCAAGTGGAAAGATCACCCGATCGCGCGGCTTCGGGATGCAGGCGTAAAGGTCACGGTTTCTACCGATGACCCGCCGTACTTTTATACGGACATGACTAGGGAATACCGTAAGCTGCATGAAACATTCGGATGGAGCTTGGAAGATTTTCAAGATATGAACAAGACAGCAATGCTGGCAGCATTTTGTGATGACGATACACGCCAGCGTATGTTGGCAAAATTTGAATAGGGGATCGGACAATGATGAATGAACACTTAACAGTTGTTAAGCATCCGTTAATACAACACAAACTTTCGATAATGCGCTGTAAGGACACGCCTAGCGGTTTGTTTCGCCAACTATTGCGCGAGATCAGCCAGCTGCTTGCTTACGAAATAACGTCCCAATTACCGATGGCGACCGAAAAGGTTGAAACTCCGTTGGTCGAAATGGACGCACCTGTTCTAAAGGGGCGCAAGCTGGCATTGATCTCGATCTTGCGGGCAGGCAACGGGTTGCTGGACGGTGTGCTGGAGCTGATACCATCAGCACGTGTTGGGTTTGTCGGGCTTTATCGGGACGAGAAAACGCTGAAACCAGTGCAATATTATTACAAGGTTCCCAGCCATTTGGACGAACGCGTGGTGATCGCCGTTGATCCGATGTTAGCGACGGGCAACTCGTCTGTGGCGGCGATTGATTTGCTGAAGAAATCTGGCGCGACGAATATTCGATTCTTGTGCCTTCTGGCTGCCCCCGAAGGCGTTGCACGCATGAAAGAGGCGCATCCGGATGTACCGATTGTGACGGCCGCGCTGGATGAACGGCTGAATGAATTGGGGTATATTTTACCCGGTCTTGGCGACGCGGGCGACCGTATGTACGGGACTAAGTAGCCAAGGCTTCGAGTCTGAGGCGTGCGATTTGATGAACCTGATCGAGCGCTTCGCGGAATTCTTGCGCGGCTGAGTTTCTGACGCGAGATCTAAAGTTACTTAAAATTTCAACACGATGCCGCCCCTTTATCGCAAGGATATAGGGGAAGCCGAACTTCGCTTTGTAGGTTTCGTTCAGAGTTGTGAACGCGGCGAATTCTTCGGGTGTGCATTCATCGAGACCTGCACCGGCTTGCTCGGATGTGCTTTCGTCGGTCAACGCGCCGGATTTTGCCAGCTTGCCTGCCAGATCGGGGTGGGCGCGTAATAATGTTAGTTGTGCGGGCTCTCCTGATGCTTCGATTATTGTGCGCAGGGCAGCTATCAGTGCTTCGGCGTCGGCAGGCAATCCGTCATCGTACGCCTTTTTGGCAACCCATTCGGAGTGCTCATAAACGCCACCAAATTGCGCGACAAAAGTGGCTTTGGACATGTGGGTCGGGTCGTTAACGAATTGCATCGGGGCCTCCGGTTTAGGCATTCAGACATAAAGAGACCGCCCTCTCTTGGAAAGGGCGGCCCAGTGTTTACGAAGATTTAATCTTCTTGTGGAAGGATCAGGTTTAGAATAATCGCGATAACGGCGGTTGGAAGCAAACCAGAGATCAACAGCGTGTTCAGCGTTCCGCTTACATGCTGAACCGCCGATGGAACCTGACTAAGGCCGAGGCCGACCGACAGGGATACGGCCATAATAATCATGTTGCGTCGGTTCATTTCAACTTCGGACAACATGTTCAGACCGGCCGAGATGATCATCCCGAACATCACGATCACACCGCCACCAAGTACGTCGCTATACGCCCCACTACTTGTATCGGTCATATCAGAACTCTCCTGTCGTTGGTCGTTACCGGCCTTGCGCCGTTTTTTTCGCCAATATTGGCTGCGTGTTGGCGGATTATTGCCCAAGGTGTCTAATTTGTATGTATAGATTATCATACAAGTGTTTATAGAAAATCGAAACGTGTAGCACTTGTTGTAGTGAGATTGAAGTTCGGCGCGATCTGTGGGGTGAAGTGTCGCTTAAAAACACTATTTTCTAGGGTGTAACGTCTGGGCTACAGCCTGTAGAATAATTCAAAATTTTAAATCAGCACGGCGTCAAGGCGTGCCCGCATGATTGCGAGGGAGCCGGATGCCAGACAATACAATTCGCGAAGAAGATATTTATGCGCTGGGTTTCGGTCTGGTGGATGCGGTGCTCGCCGCCGTCGAAGAGGGGTCTCAGCCGGCGTTATTGGCGCTATTCGAGGATTTGCACGAAGCTGATGTCGCTGATCTTTTGGAACAGATCAGCCCCGACGAACGCCGTCATCTTATCCGCCTTTGGGGTGATCATGTAGACGGTGGGGTGCTGTCGGAACTGGAAAAATCGGTGCGTGACGAGTTCTTGGTGGAAACGCCGGATGCAGTTCTCGCCGAGGTGTTCAAAGATCTGGATACCGACGATGTTGTTTATCTGGTCGAGGATCTGGAAGCACCTCAACAAGAAATCTTGCTGGGATCGCTGGACGATGCGGATCGCGTTGCGGTCGAGCAATCGCTACAATACGACGAAGACACAGCTGGCCGCCTTATGCAGCGCGAGATGGTTCTGGCC
>JAPYON010000177.1 GCA_029938175.1 Paracoccaceae bacterium
TCGTCAGACCGTGAATTCGACGGCAATACCGTTCACCTTTCATTAACCGCAAACCCAAGCCATCTAGAGGCGGTCAACCCCGTCGTGCTCGGCAAGGTTCGCGCAAAACAAGCGCATCTCGGAGACGAAGATCGCGAAATGGTCCTCCCGCTGCTGCTACACGGCGACGCCGCGTTCGCCGGCCAAGGGATTATTGCCGAGGGTTTTGGCCTATCAGGCCTGAAAGGTCACAAGACCGGCGGCACCATCCATATCGTTGTGAACAACCAAATCGGTTTCACCACCTCCCCGCATAACTCGCGTTCCAGCCCGTATCCAACCGACATCGCAATGATGGTTGAAGCACCAATTTTCCACGTGAACGGTGACGACCCTGAAGCTGTGGTTCATGCCGCCAAAGTCGCGATCGAATTCCGGCAAAAATTCCATAAAGACGTGGTACTGGACATTTTCTGCTACCGTCGTTTCGGCCATAACGAAGGCGACGAGCCCATGTTCACACAGCCGCAAATGTATCGTGCTATCAAGAAGAAAAAGACCACGCTACAACTTTATACCGAACGACTTATCGCGGACGGCTTGATCCCCGAAGGCGAAATCGAGGACGTGAAAGCCGCGTTTCAGGCCCACCTGAACGAAGAGTTCGAGATCGGAAAAAATTACAACCCGAACAAAGCCGACTGGCTGGACGGGCGTTGGTCACACCTCGACCGCAAACAAGACCAATATGAGCGTGGGAAAACCCCCGTTACCAAAGGCCGCTTAAAAGAGGTTGGCGACGCGCTGACCCGCCTGCCAGAAGGCTACAACCCTCATAAAACTGTTGTGCGAATATTGAACGCCAAAAAAGAAACTCTGAAAACCGGCAAGGGTATCGACTGGGCAACCGCCGAGGCGTTGGCCTTCGGAACGCTAATGCTTGAAGGTTATCCCGTGCGCCTATCCGGTCAGGATGTTACGCGCGGCACGTTCAGCCATCGCCATTCCGGTATCATCGATCAGGAAACAGAAGAACGCTACCTGCCTTTGAATCACATTAAAGAAGGGCAAGCGAGCTACGAAGTCATCGACTCGATGTTGTCAGAATATGCGGTGCTTGGCTATGAATACGGCTACACGCTGGCAGAACCGAACGCGCTGACCCTTTGGGAGGCGCAATTCGGCGATTTTGCCAACGGCGCACAGATCATGATCGACCAGTTCATCAGTTCTGGCGAACGTAAATGGCTGCGCATGTCTGGGCTGGTCATGCTACTGCCCCACGGCTACGAGGGCCAAGGGCCAGAGCATTCATCGGCCCGCCTTGAACGTTTCTTGCAGCTGTCCGCTGAAGATAACTGGGTCGTCGCCAACTGTACGACTCCGGCGAACTACTTTCACATCCTACGTCGCCAGTTGCACCGGACATTCCGCAAGCCATTAATTATCATGACACCAAAGTCGTTGCTACGTCACAAAGGCGCGGTTTCGACAATGAAAGAAATGCAGGCCGGATCCAGCTTCCACCGTGTGTTGTGGGACAGCGCACAATCCGGCCAGTCAGATACGGTTCTAAAAGCAGACGACAAAATCAAACGGGTCGTGATGTGTTCGGGCAAGGTTTACTATGACCTACTGGCCGAACGCGACGCGCGTGGCATCGACGACATCTACCTGATGCGTCTGGAACAATTCTACCCGTTCCCAGCCATGTCCCTGATCAACGAATTGAACCGTTTTTTGAAAGCAGATGTAGTTTGGTGTCAGGAAGAGCCTAAAAACCAAGGCGGTTGGACCTTCGTAGAACCAAATATCGAATGGGTTCTTGGGCGGATCGACACCAAAGTAAAACGCCCGGTTTATATCGGGCGCGCATCGTCAGCCTCCGTAGCGACTGGCCTCGGGTCAACACATAAAACACAACAAGCGGCGCTCGTTAACGACGCGCTGACTCTATAAGGAATTGAACCAATGACGGAAATTCGTGTTCCAACTCTGGGTGAAAGCGTTACCGAAGCCACCGTGGCAACATGGTTCAAGAAGCCGGGTGATGCTGTGGCTGTTGATGAAATGCTGTGCGAACTGGAAACAGACAAAGTAACCGTCGAGGTTCCCTCGCCCGTTGCCGGCGTCATGACCGAAATCGTCGCGGCCGAGGGCGAGACCGTCGGCGTTGACGCCCTTCTCGCCAACATCGAAGAAGGCACTACCGCTGCGGCCACCCCCGCAAAGGCCGAGGCAGCACCCGCAGCCACCGACACCCCTGCGAAAGATGTCGAAGATGCCCCATCCGCCAA
>JAPYON010000178.1 GCA_029938175.1 Paracoccaceae bacterium
AAGATGTTGGAAGAAGTGGGTTTCCAGATATTGCTGAAACGGTATTTTGATTTGCACGGCGATGATTTGCCGCCCGCAGGTTTGTATGATCGCATCTTGAAAGAGGTTGAGTTGCCCTTGATTGCGTTATCACTGTCTGCGACGCGTGGGAATCAGCTGAAAACAGCCGAGCTTCTCGGGATCAACCGTAATACTTTGCGAAAAAAGATTACTGCGCTCGACATTCAGGTGACACGGGGTAAGAAGATGATGTAAACTTGTCACAGGAATAGTGACAAATAACGGAATCTGTAACCCTCTTGCAACACAGTATAGTCAGATCCGGTTTTAGTTGGCTCGAAGAGGTCAGGAACAACCGCTTTGTCCGCAATACGACCACGCTGACGTTGGTTATCCTTGGTCCGGCTCTTGTGATTGCTACTTTCATATTTTTTGGGGCGTTTGATGGGCCGGGTGACCCGCAACTACTGCGGTATGTGGTGCTTGCTGATATGGTTTATGTGCTGGTGATCGTGGCACTGGTTGCGCGGCAGGTCGTTAGGATTATCGCGGCGCGGCGACGACGCTCGGCTGGCTCAAGGCTACACTTACGCCTGACCGGTGTCTTCACGCTTACCGCGTTGATACCGACCGTGTTGGTGGCTATTTTTGCTGCGGTTACATTGAATTTTGGGCTTGAAGGCTGGTTCTCGGATCGGGTGCGGTTGGTGGTTAACAATTCGTTAACTGCGGCGCAGGCTTATGAGGAGGAACATCGCACAAACCTTGACAACGACACTAAATTACTTGCGAACTATCTTGATGCGCAAAAGCGGCGCTTGCAGTTGATGTCCACGGGCGAACTGCGCGAGTTTTTGAATCGGGGGCAGGTCCAGATGCAACGCTCGTTGCCCGAGGCTTATATTATTAATACATCGGGAGATTTGATAGCACGCGGCGAGAAATCATATTTGTTTGATTACGAGCAACCCACCCCCGAAGCGATAAAACTGGCGGTGTCTGGTGATCTGGTGATTATTGAAGACTGGGAAAACTCGGAATTTCGCGCGTTAACCAGACTTTCAGCTTATGCGGATCGGTTGTTATATGTGACCCGCGACGTAGACGGCGAAATTTTGCAGTTGCTGGATGATACGCAAGAAACCGTGACGCTGTATAACCAGATTGAAAATGAGCGCGGGCGGTTGTTGTTTGAGTTCGCGCTGATCTATCTGGGCTTCGCGCTGATCGTAATTCTGGCTGCTGTGTGGTTTGGGATGTGGTTTGCTGAACGGCTGTCCCGACCTGTTGGTCGATTGGCTGGCGCTGCCGAGAGGGTGGGGGCGGGTGACCTTGATGTGCGGGTTATCGAAGAAGAAGGCGATGACGAAATGGCCATTCTGGGTCGCGCCTTTAATCGGATGACGCAGCAGGTAAAGGGCCAGCGCGATACTCTGTTGGCTGTGAATGCGGAAACGGAAAAAAGCCGTCGGCTGTTTGACTCCGTGCTGTCAGGGGTTACCGCGGGCGTGATCGGGCTGGATAGTGATGGCCAGATAGAATTTATGAATGCGGCTGCTGAACATATGCTGGGACTGGAAGCAAAGGCTGCGCTGGGGCAGGGGATATTGCAAACGGCACCCGAATTCGAGCATTTGTTTAGCAAACTAACGAGCAGCACACGCACTAATACGCAAGGCGAGATCGAGGTAATTCGCGCTGGCGTCCATGAAAACTTGATGGTTCGTATTGCGACACGCAGTTCCTCGAAGTGGGCGGTCGAAGGGTATGTGATTGCGTTTGATGACGTGACTGATCTTGTATCAGCACAACGCATGGCCGCTTGGGGTGATGTGGCACGGCGCATCGCGCACGAAATTAAGAATCCGTTAACGCCTATTCAACTTTCGGCCGAACGTATACGTCGCAAGTTCGGGCCGTTGGTAGGTGACGAGAAAGAGGCTTTACAACAGTATTCAGACGTTATTATAAGACAAACCAATGACTTGCGCCGTATTGTTGATGAGTTTTCGAAGTTTGGCCGGATGCCGGAAGCTAAGAGAAAGCCCGCCGATATTCTGGAAACCTTTCGAAACGTAGTCCTTTTGCAAAACGAGGCATCCCCCGATATCAATGTTACGTTGGAAGTATCCGGAAAAATCCCTGCAGTGATGTTAGATGAAACCTTGATGTCACAGGCATTTACAAACCTCGTGAAGAATGCGCGAGAGGCGGTGACAGCCAGACAGGCGGCTGGACATAAGGGGTTCGTTGGGCAAGTTCGCGTG
>JAPYON010000179.1 GCA_029938175.1 Paracoccaceae bacterium
CCATAGATATACGCGATCAGACCCGATGTCAGCGGGATAGTCGCCAGCCACAACGCCCCCATGGTGATCGAAAACACGATCACGGTTAGCGGCGTCATGGGTAGTAAGATAAACCCTGCTGCGATAATCGTTCGGCCTGTATAAATCGCAGCCAGCAGGTATTTCTTAGGGTACCGCTTGCCTAGATAGCCCGCGTAAATTGTGCCACCAATGTTGGCGATTCCAATCAGGGAAATAGATATGGCTCCCAGTGCGGACGTCGTGGTTACACCCACCGAGGCCAGTAAACTGTTTGGATCGATGGCGCGGCTGGCCTCGGTTATAAAAGCTGGAAAATGGGCAGTGACGAACGACAATTGGTAGCCACAGGAAAAGAAGCCGATGAATATCAGTGAGTATGTCGGGTCTTTGAACGCCTTTATCAGGTTTGCGCCCATGCTCTCCTGAAGCTCGGCCTTGGTTGTTTGTGGTTCCGCGCGCATCATTGGCAACAGCAGGATCGTCAGCAGAATAACACCCGCGAAAATCGTGAACACCTGCGACCAACTCATGATTGACAGCAGATACTCAGCAGTTGGTGGGCCGAATATTTGACCAGCGGAACCTGCCGCCGTAGCAATCGCCAACGCCATGGAGCGGTTCTCGTCCAACGATGCCCGTCCGACAACCGCCAAGACTACGCCAAACCCTGTGCCTGCGATGCCGAATCCGACAAGAATTGACACCCACTGGTGTGCTTCGGGGGTCACGGCCATACTGCTTAAAACCAGACCGGCGGAATAAATCAAAGCACCAGCAATGATCGCGCGCCTGTCGCCGAATTTCTCCGCCAACGCGCCAAAGATCGGTTGCCCAATACCCCAAGCGAGGTTCTGGATGGCGATGGCAAAAGAAAACTCTGCCCTCGGCCAGTTGAACTCTGCCGCAATTGGGATCTGGAACACGCCGTAAGAAGCACGAATGCCAAAGCTGATAAGCAGTATAAGGCTGCCTCCGATTAGAACGGGTGTCAGAAGCGAAGATTTCTGTTGCATGGCAGGCTCCGATATTATTGGGGGCGATATTGCGACTGAAATCGGTCAGGTCAACAGGATTTTGGTTAACAATACCTATTCTTCCCGTTAAGACTTAAGAAACTGCACCGCCGGAGAATTCTATGGCCAAAGGCCCAATACACACATTCCGAGAACTTATCGCAAGTGGTGAGATGACTGATGATGCAGCACAACGGTTTGCGGTTGAAAAGCTGCAATTGCTGCACACGCAGATCGAGGGGTATAATGCCGCCAAGCCGACGATCGTGGGGCTTGGGCTGTTTGGCTGGGGACGCGAGAAGATTAAAAAAGAACCTATCAAGGGGCTTTACCTATACGGCGGTGTCGGGCGTGGAAAATCCATGCTGATGGACCTGTTTTTCTATACTGCCAACGTCGAAAAGAAACGCCGCGTGCATTTCCACGAATTCATGCAAGAGGTGCACGACGGCATCCATGAGGCGCGTAAGAAATACGACAAAGACCCGATTGAACCTGTCGCCAATGCCATCGCTGACAGTGCACATTTGCTGTGTTTTGACGAGATGCAAATCGTTGACATAACCGACGCGATGATTGTGGGCCGCCTGTTCAAAAAGCTGTTCGCGCGCGGTGTAGTGATCGTTGCCACCTCGAACCGACATCCTGACGAATTGTATAAAGACGGCCTGAACCGCTACCTGTTTGCACCCTTTATCGAAGAGATAAAGGCTCGAATCGAGGTGTATCATCTGGCCTCTAACGTGGATCACCGTCTTGGCGGTCTAAAAAGCGCGGAGCTGTACCACACGCCACTGGACGAAGTTTCCGCCGATGCTATGGATGCGGCCTGGGTTGAATTGGCCGGCGGAAAAGGTGTGCCAAAAACGCTGAAGGTCAAAGGGCGCGATGTGGTTATCCCCTCGTATTTCAAGCGCGCGGGTCGGTTTACGTTTCACGAGCTTTGCGAAACACCGCTGGGGGCGGGCGATTATCTAGCGATTTCCTCGGCGTTGAATGTGCTGATTCTGGACGATATTCCGAAGATGTCTAAGGAAAAGGGGAACGAGGCGAAGCGGTTTATTCTGTTGATTGATACATTATACGAGGCCAAGGTGCGCCTGATTGCATCCGCCGCAGATGTTCCGGACCGCCTGTATCAAGAAGGGCGCGGCGCGTGGCAGTTCAAGCGCACGACCTCGCGGTTGGAGGAAATGC
>JAPYON010000180.1 GCA_029938175.1 Paracoccaceae bacterium
GGACGTAGACGATACAGCCATCACCGCCGAGATCGACTTCGAGGAGATTATGCCATCAACCTATATGGACTTTATGAACGGACTTAAGGCCATTTACGGGCAAGCCGAGTATTCTGCCGCGTTTGAATTCTACCCTATCGGTACTGCGGGCATGGTTGATATTGCGATGGAGTCGATGATCCAGTCCGGCTTCCTTGGATTGATCGCCCTGTTTATCATCATTTTGCTGCTCTACACGCTGTTCCAGACAGGCTCTGCTGTGATGTGGCCCGTAACAGCGGTGGTTAGCTCGTGTATCTGGCTTTTCGGCGGCATGGCTTGGCTGGGAATATCATCGTCTAGTTTGATTTCACTTTCAGTTATGTTGGTTCTAGCCGTCGGTATTGCCGATTGTGTCCATGTGATGAGCGAGTATTTGCTGTTCAAGCGCGAAGGCATGAACCACGAAGCCGCAATCGAAAAATCGTTCGAGAAGACAGGCGTGCCTATACTTTTAACTACGATCACGACGATGTCTGGGATGTTAGCGATTGCTTTCGGCGGCATCGGTCAGTTTGTGACATTCGGGATAACTTCGGCGATAGGCGTTGCCTTGGCTTTTGTATTCACAGTCGCGGTCCTGCCTGCGTTGCTTGAATTCTGGCATCCGCACTCAGACAAAAAACCCGCCAAGCAATCTTGGCGACGTGCGATGTATATCATCTTCTTTCCTATATCGCTTATTCACTGGGTATCCGGAAAAGTAGGTCTAAGCTGGCTGTTGAGTGCTGTTTGGTTGCAACCACTGCTGGACAAGGTGCCTGATTTCTCGTTCCGGTGGCGTTACACGATTATCGCAATGTTTACGGCGATATTTGTGGTTTGCGGTTACGGGGCGACGAAAGTTAAGATCGATTCCAATCTGGTCGAGCTGTTCAAAGACGGAAATCCGGTGCGCGTAGCCTACGAAATCGTAGACGAGCACATGGCCGGGACCGGTTCTATGGAAGTGATGCTGGATTACAATGCCTCGGACGCGATGAGCGATCCGGAAGTATTGCAGTCCATCTCGAATCTACAGGATGTGCTGGAGAGCAAATACGGAAAATACGTTGTGCGCACGAACTCGCTGGCGGATCTGGTGAAAGATACCAACAAAATAATGAACGGTAATGATCCAGCCGCATACACTATTCCACAGGATCAACTGGCCGTATCACAATTGCTGTACCTGTTTAACAGTTCGAACCCCAAGGATAGAAGATCTCTTGTTTCGGATGATTTTTCGCGTAGCCACATTACTATTCAATTGCGCAATGCGGGCAGTCATGAATACGCGATATTCTTCAACGACATCCAGTCCGACATCGACGACGTTCTTGGTGTCGTGCGCGGTTCATATCCCGAGATGGAAACCAGCGTTACAGGTTCGTTCGCAATGATGATGCGGATGAGCGATGTGATTTCCAAAAGCCAGTTCCGGTCGTTAACTCTGGCGATTGTGATAATCTCCGTCATATTAACGTTATCACTAGGATCATTATCGGGGGGAATGCTGGCGATTGTGCCAAACATGCTACCCGCCATAATGGCGTTCGGATTGATGGGGCTGCTGGGCATACCGCTGGATACAGACACACTGATGATTGCCCCGTTGATTATCGGAATAGCGGTAGATGATACTATTCACTTCGTTACCCATTACCGAATGGCGTTGGCCAACAAGATGAAGCCAACTGCAGCACTGATACAAACCGTTCGCGAAGTCGGCCAAGCAGTAACATTTACGTCTATGGTATTGGGATTGGCGTTCTTTATGCTTAGCTTTAGTAATTATCTGGGCTTGGCAAAGGTCGGCATCTTCGGATCACTAGCAATTTTCTTGGCGCTGCTGTGTGACCTACTGTTCCTGCCCGCCTTGATTTACGTATTCAAACCGTCGTTCGGCGTTAAGTTCAAAGACGAATAACTGGAGGCAACATGATGTATAACTCGAAACGCCGTTTTCTTTTCGCAAGCATGCTTGCTGCAATCAGCGTTCTGTTGCCCGCGGCCAGTATGGCGCAATCGGGGCGTTCGATCATGGACCGAGTCGATGCGAACGCACTTAGCCAGAATAATTCGGTGTTTTCGGTCATGACAATTTCAACCTGCAAGTTCGGGATCAGCAACGGTAAAGTG
>JAPYON010000045.1 GCA_029938175.1 Paracoccaceae bacterium
ATGCATAACACTGCGGCCGGACTGTTCCTGCAGGGTCGCGGCTTTCATCACATCCATTACGATAAACGGGTCCACATCACTTCTTTTTGAACTCCGCATGTAAATTCTCCTGTAAGGTGTATTGTATCTGACGCTGGATAGCGTATTCGGCAGTGGAATATCAATGGAACACCTTGGATTTCGAGAAAATTCCTGTATCGCAGGCAAAATAGATAAATAAGGGTAAACTGACAATGAACTTGATCAAAACAATGCTGATTGCGGGCGTCGCCCTTTTTAGCGCGACTTTCACTTTTGCGGCTGGCCTTGGTGAAATGAACCTTGCCGAGCGTGAAGCCTTTGGCGAAGCGGTCCGCGCATATCTCTTGGAAAATCCAGAAGTGATCCTTGAGGCCATTGAAATTCTAGAGCGACGGGATGCCGCAGCCGAAGCACAGACCGATCTGGATCTGGTTCAGAACAACTATGCAGACCTGACTCGCGACGGGTTTTCATGGGTAGGCGGGAACCCGGATGGCACGATCACGATTGTCGAATTTTCGGACTATCGCTGTACTTTCTGTAAACGCGCCCATCCAGAAGTGATGGCATTGCTGGAGGCAAACGATGACGTTCGTTTCGTGTTGAAAGAACTCCCCATCCTCGGTGCTGACTCTACGCTGGCTTCGAAGGCTGCGATTTCGGCTCTAATCAATCAGGGCGATGAAGTTTACGGCGTGTTTTACGATTTACTTATGGAGCATAATGGGGCGATCAACGTTAAAACCCTTTCCCGTCTCGTAGAACAGGCTGATGGCGATGCGGGCCTGATGGTTGCGCATATGGACGATCCTGTGGTGACACAAATAATCGCCAAGAACCGTGCATTGGCGACAACAATGAAAATTACGGGCACTCCAACCTTTATTATTGGTGGCGAAATGATGCGCGGATTCGCTCCGGCATCTGCGATGCAGCGGTTCGTTGATCGAGCACGTTCGCAATTGCAAACAAACGGTTAACAAATCAATTGCCTTTTCGGCATCTTAGCTTTCCAGCGGGTGTCGAAAAGCGTATAAGTGATCCGGAAACCAAATACTGGTAAAGCCGGATAAATACCGAGGGAAATATGGGCGACAAAAAACCAAATACCGACGTCGAATTTATCACAGCGCTGGCAGAATTGTTGCGCGCTAACGATTTGACCGAGATCGAAGTCATGCGAGAATTTGCCAAGGACGACATGATGAATGTGCGTGTAGCACGCCAGATACAAGCGCCAACCGTTGTTGCAGCGACACAGGTGGCCGCTCCCGTTGCAGTCGATCCTGTTGCTGTCGCGGCAGGTGCTGTAACACCTTCGGCCTCCAACAATGATGATCCTGCACAACTGGCGGGCGCCGTGAATTCGCCCATGGTAGGCACCGCATATCTGTCGGCAGAACCTGGCACTTCGGCATTCGTGAAAGTTGGCGATGCCGTTAAAAAAGGTCAAACCTTGCTGATTATCGAGGCAATGAAGACCATGAACCAGATTCCAGCCCCTAAATCCGGTAAAGTCGCACGTATTTTGGTCGATGACGGCGCACCTGTTGAATTCGGCGATCCGCTGATCATCCTAGAATAGTCGAGGAACCGGACGCATGTTCAAGAAAATCCTCATTGCTAACCGCGGCGAAATCGCCTTGCGCGTCATTCGTGCATGCAAAGAAATGGGCATCGGCTCGGTTGCAGTCCACTCGACCGCCGACTCTGATGCGATGCACGTTCGTATGGCGGACGAAAGCGTTTGTATAGGACCGCCATCTGGTACGCTAAGCTATCTTTCGATCCCGAATATCATCTCAGCGTGCGAAATCACTGGTGCCGAGGCGATACATCCAGGTTATGGCTTCCTGTCTGAAAATGCCAACTTTGTGCAGATCATTCAGGACCACGGGTTGACATTTATTGGCCCAACGGCCGACCACATCAACATGATGGGCGACAAAATCACAGCCAAGGACACTATGAAAAACCTTGGGGTTCCATGTGTTCCGGGGTCCCCGGGCGGTGTGCCGACCGTTGAAGAGGCGATAAAAATTTCCAAAGAAATGGGTTTTCCGGTCATCGTAAAGGCTACGGCTGGCGGTGGTGGTCGCGGTATGAAGGTTGCCAAAACGGCTGATGATCTTGAAGAATCCTTTCGCACGGCCCGCGCAGAATCCAAAGCTGCGTTCGGTAATGACGAAGTCTATATCGAGAAGTACCTGACCCTGCCCCGCCACATCGAAATTCAGGTTTTTGGCGATGGTAAAGGTAAAGCCGTGCATCTGGGTGAACGCGATTGCTCGTTGCAGCGCCGCCATCAAAAAGTGTTGGAAGAATGTCCTTCGCCTGTGATCGATGCTGCGACACGTGCCAAAATCGGCAAGGTTTGCGCGGATGCGGTGGCCTCGATTAATTACGCAGGTGCCGGCACAATCGAATTCCTGTATGAACGCGACGAGTTCTTCTTTATCGAAATGAATACGCGCTTGCAGGTTGAGCACCCAGTGACCGAGGCCGTCTATGGTGTAGATTTGGTTCGCGAACAAATTCTGGTGGCTGCGGGCGAACCGATGTCCTTTAAGCAGGAAGACCTCGTGCCAAACGGCCATTCGATCGAGTGCCGCATCAACGCCGAAAAAGTGCCAGAATTTCGCCCTTCACCGGGTAAGATTTCGCAGTTTCATGCACCCGGAGGGCTTGGTGTGCGTATGGATAGCCACCTTTATGATGGCTACACCATTCCGCCCTATTACGACAGCTTGATCGCCAAACTAATTGTGCATGCGCCGGATCGAGATGCTGCCCTCGCCCGTCTTCGGCGTGCGCTCGGCGAAATGATTGTGGACGGGGTGGAAACGACGACTCCGCTGCATCATGCTTTGTTGAACGAGCCTGACATCCAGTCGGGCGACTATGACATTCACTGGCTTGAACACTGGCTAGAGACCACTAAAAGTCTTGACTGAGACTGGAAAACTGACACCCGAGCTTTTGCTGAGCGCATATTGTTCAGGTATTTTCCCAATGGCCGAAACGGCGCAGGATACCTCGATTTTTTGGGTAGATCCAGAGCGGCGCGGTGTCATTCCGTTGCACGGATTTCACGTATCCAAAAGCCTTCGTAAAAGAATATTTTCCGGAAAATATGAATTTAGCGTTAACACCTGCTTTGAATTCGTTCTGGACGCCTGTGCAAACCGAGATAAAACTTGGATCAACCGATCTATCCGCATGCAGTATAACGCGCTGCATCAAATGGGGTTTGCCCATTCGGTCGAAGTTTGGCGCGACGAGGAACTTGTGGGCGGTCTTTACGGCGTGTGCATTGGCGGTGTGTTTTTTGGCGAAAGCATGTTTTCTCGCAGTACTGACGGATCAAAACTGGCGCTGGTAGCACTGGTCGCCAGACTTAATGCCGGCGGATTCGCGTTACTTGATACCCAGTTTTTAAACGATCATTTGGCGACGATGGGCGGCATCGAAATATCGCGCCACGAATTTCGTGAAAAACTGGGAAGGGCGCTAGAAAAAGAACCGGATTTTTGGAAATTATCTGCGGACACCTCACCTTACAGGCTTTGGCAGCTCAGCACCCAAACATCATAGCGGGGGTGATCCAGTGCTGATAACGCAGGACTGGACGCAAACATCCAGCCGATAAATCTTGGGGTTTCTTCGCGAACATCTCGGATAATCATTTGCGCAAAAGCATCGTTATTTATGTCGCCCTTTGGGTATCGACAGACCAGCAGCGTGACCTCCAGCTGCTCATAAGTAACAGTGTCGCCAACCATGACAGAAATATCCTGCGTCGTACCGTTGATCCGGTCAAGTCCGCGCAACAAAACGATCTGTGCCTCGTCAGACATAGGCGGTTGAAACTCAATCTCGTTATAGGCGACAGGAAGGCTATATTCCGATTCCGCCAGTGTTTCGATACTGATTTCGGGTTGGATTTCATCCAGCAGAGATTGTGCGGATGCTAATTGCACGGCGATCACGCCCAGCAGAGCAAACGCCAGAGTTTTATTCAGCATCACTGCCGCCGAACTTTAACAAAAGGTTAAGTAAATCAACTGAACCTTGTGTATAGATAATCTCGCCATCCGGCTCTAGCATGAAAGGCGAACCGCCTGCTGTGATTTCTAGATACGCTCCGCCAAGCAACCCGTCAGTTGAAATTTTGATATCGGCATCATCTGGAATTAATACATTGTTATCAATCGAGATTTTTGTGACTGCATCGTAGGTTTCTGGATCGAGAGTAATTGAAGTTAGCGTTCCAACCTTTACGCCAGACAACTTAACATCGCTGCCCACATTCAGGCCAGATATGCTGCGAAAACTTGCGTTAAGGGAATATTGACTGTTGTCGGATGAAAATCTGCTGATCTGGGTGGCATAGTATAAAAAAAAGCCCGCTACAGCCAAAACCGCGGCTCCGATTAGAGTTTCTGATACGTTGTTTGCCATCCCGTCGCCCCTTATTCAGGTTGCCATGCCTCGTAATCGCCTGAAGTCGTCGCTGCTGACAAAATACTGCCGGGTGGGTGGTATGCCGCGTCCGATCCGCTTAGGTTCTGGACGTGCGATTTCTCCCATGATTTGTGCTTCAATGGAGTCGTTCCGGGGCACTCATCGAATGTGTGGTGCAGCCATCCATGCCAGTCCGCTGAAATGCGCGAACCTTCGATCGGGCCATTATATATCACCCAACGACGTTTTTGATTCTTGTCGGTGTAATATTTATTACCAAGATCGTCTTTACCAACGAGCACGCCATTGCGCCACGTGAAAATCTGCGTCCCGAAGGACTGCCCGTTCCACCATGTCAGCACTCGTAAAATAAACTTCATAACGACTCCAGCATCAATTTCTATTGGGCTTATGCCCTACTTGGCGGCAACAGGTCCAGCCAAATTACGAGGCAGATGCCGACTCGTCTTGATTTTTCGCGTGAACAAGCAAAGGTTCGCCTTCGCGTTTTACCGCATCCGCATTAACTACAACTTCGTCCACTGTGCCCATTCCTGGCAGCTCGAACATGGTTTCCAACAGGATTTCCTCAAGGATAGACCGCAAACCACGCGCGCCGGTTTTCCGTTCGATAGCACGTGCTGCAATTGCTGTTAGCGCGTCTTCGGTAAATGTAAGTTTTACATCTTCCATCTCGAACAGACGCTGATACTGTTTGACCAACGCATTTTTAGGCTCGCTCAGGATTGTCACCAAAGCGTCGGCGTCAAGATCGGTTAGTGCCGCAATTACCGGAAGTCGACCAACAAATTCGGGGATAAGACCGAATTTCAACAGGTCTTCCGGCTCCAGTTCTTGTAGTATATCACCGACTGACTTGTCGTCATCATCCTGCACATCAGCACCAAAACCCATGGCGGTGCCTTTGAAGCGCTGCGCGATGATCTTTTCCAGTCCAGAGAACGCACCGCCACATATAAATAGAATGTTGGAAGTATCCACCTGCAGGAATTCCTGTTGTGGATGCTTACGTCCACCTTGCGGAGGAACCGAAGCAACGGTTCCCTCCATCAGTTTCAACAAAGCTTGTTGAACCCCCTCGCCCGAAACATCGCGGGTGATCGACGGGTTGTCGGATTTTCGGGAAATCTTGTCGATCTCGTCAATATATACGATACCGCGTTGCGCGCGTTCAACGTTGTATTCAGCAGATTGCAGTAGTTTTAGGATGATATTTTCGACGTCCTCGCCGACATATCCAGCCTCGGTAAGGGTAGTCGCGTCTGCCATTGTGAAGGGTACGTCAAGCACCCGCGCCAAGGTCTGCGCTAGCAGCGTTTTACCGCAACCCGTTGGCCCGACCAGCATAATGTTGGATTTTGCCAATTCCACATCCTTATTCTCGGACGCATGCTCTAGACGTTTGTAATGGTTATGAACCGCCACAGACAAAACCTTTTTGGCAACCGACTGGCCGATTACATAGTCATCCAGAGTTTTGCAAATATCTTTCGGGGTCGGCACATTATCTGCGGATTTCACCAGATTGTTTTTAGTTTCCTCTCGGATAATATCCATACATAACTCGACGCATTCGTCGCAAATGAAAACAGTTGGGCCAGCGATCAGTTTGCGTACTTCATGCTGGCTCTTGCCACAGAAAGAACAAAAAAGCGTGTTCTTAGAATCGTTATCGTCTGATTTCGTCATCATTTCTCTCCGGACATGGGCACATCTGTACTGAGTCGTTTTCCCTATATATTCGCCATTGGACATGACCCCTTCCGGCAATTCAAGCCGGAACTGATCACATCCTTAACAGTTTACGCGTCCGACGCGTCGTCCTCTACATGGCGGGATACGATTTTATCAATCAAACCCCATTCTTTGGCTTCTTCGGCGGTCATGAAATTATCACGATCCAGCGCTTTTTCCACAGTTTCCAGATCTTGCCCGCAATGCTTGACGTAAATCTTGTTAAGACGATCCTTCAGTTCGAGGATTTCCTTGGCATGCAACGCAATATCAGATGCTTGCCCTTGGAAACCGCCTGACGGTTGATGGACCATCACGCGGCTGTTTGGAAGGCTAAAACGCATGCCTTTTGCACCGGCAGCCAACAATAGCGATCCCATCGAAGCTGCCTGTCCGATAACAGTCGTTGCAACTTTCGGGCGGATGTACTCCATGGTGTCGTATATGGCCAAACCACTGGAAACCACGCCACCGGGCGAGTTGATATACATTGAAATTTCTTTTTTCGGATTTTCAGCCTCAAGAAACAGCAATTGCGCCACCAAGAGCGTGGACATACCGTCATGGACCGGGCCCGAAACGAAAATTATCCGCTCTTTCAAAAGGCGCGAGAAAATGTCGTAGGATCGTTCTCCGCGGGCTGTTTGCTCAACAACCATTGGAACCAGAGTGTTCATATATGTATCGATTGGGTCTTTCATGTAGTCACCTATTTAACTTGATCCGAGGGATATCGGAAAATCCTTTCTAAAAGGTTTAAGTGTCGTGCGAGGGGTCTGCAAGAGCACAAGAAAAAGATAATTTTTATATTTTAGGATTATATATTAAAATATGTGTGTGTTTAAGTATTTAGTAACCAGTAGGGGTATTCCATGTCGGTATTCCAGAAAAGAATTACAGTAAGCTGTGTGCCGCTCGTCGCGTTCGAGGTTTTCACCTTTGACATAGCCAAATGGTGGCCTATGGAGACCCATTCAGTGTCGGCCAGCAATGGCACCCTGCCCGCAAACCTGATTGTGAGCGGTCATGAGGGTGACCGCCTTGTATAGATCGATAGTGAAGGCAAATACCCACCTTTGGGGTCATTTCAAGGTTTGCCAAGCGCCGTTCAGGGTCCTGATTGTATGGCACGTAGGCGAAGCGCCGGATCAGGCCACCTATATCGAAGTTTTGTTCGGGATGGAGACCAACGCATGGTGGCTGGAAAGCACTGGGCGAGGATTCGGAACTGAAACGCGCCCCAATATGACAGCGATTGGGATGAAGTCTTTGTCCAGTCTTTCTTCGGTGCTTGTGAAGAGGCCCCCAAAGAGCCTGCATCAGTGTTCGAACTAAAACAACAGCCTCTGAAGGCAAAGAATAATACAGGCAGGTTATGGAATAAATCGCGCAAAGGATCATTGACCGACACAGGGCGTATGGTTCACCAGAACAAAAAAAGGCGAACCACTCGGCCCGCCTTCAATTCTTATATTTTACCGAAACTTAACCTTCGTCCAGTGCCTTGATGGCAGCTTCCAACTCGTCTTTGGTTACTGACTTATCAGTTACTTCTGCAAGTTCGATCAGGAAATCCACAACCTTGTCTTCATAGATAGGAGCGCGCATCTGCTGCTGGGCCTGTTCGTTTTTCTGCATGTATTCAAAGAACTCGCGTTCTTGACCCGGATACTGGCTGGCCTGCTGGAACATTGCCTGCTGAATTTCCTGCTCAGTCACTTCAACATTATTTTGGTTGCCAAGTTCAGCCAACAAAAGACCAAGACGCACGCGACGTTCTGCTAGTGTGTTATGCTCGTCAGTCGTTTTGATTTCAGGATGATCGTGGCCCTGAACGTCGGGGTTTTCATCGTGCCAAAGTTGGTGCGCGATTTGGTCGGCTTCAACTTTAACCAACGATGGCGGTAGGTCAAATTCAACCAACTGGTCAAGCTCGTCCATCAACTTGCGCTTCATAACTGTACGCGAAGCGCCCGCATATTCGCCTTTCAGACGATCAGTAATCTGGCTTGTCAGATCTTCAAGGCTCTCGGCGCCGTATTTAGTTGCCAATTCTTCGTCCACAGGCGCAGATTTCGGCTCGCGAACTTCTTTGACAGTGCAGGAGAACACAGCGTCTTTGCCAGCCAGTGCTTCCGCACCATATTCCGCAGGGAAAGTCACGTTAACGTCAAGCTCTTCGCCTTCTTTAGCGCCAACTAGCTGTTCTTCAAAACCTGGGATGAAGCTGTTGGAACCCAGAACCAGCGGGTAATCTTCGCCAGCGCCGCCATCAAATGCTTCGCCGTCGACTTTTCCTAAGAAATCGATCACAACTTGATCCGCGTCTTTAGCTTTGGAACCCTTACGACGTTTTTCGTAATTTGTGGTCGAAGCCGCTAGGTTTTCCAATGCTTCAGTAACAGATGCATCGTCAATCTCGGTGATCAGACGCTCCAGTTTAATCTTGCTGAAGTCCGCATCAGGGATCGTTGGCAGGCATTCATAAGAAAGGGAAACAGCAACATCGTCGCCATCTTTCCACTCGTCGTTTGTCATTTTTATTTCAGGCTGCATCGCCGGGCGATCACCGGTTTTTTCGAAATGTTTTCCCGTTGCGCCGTCAACTGCTTCCTGCATGGCTTCGCCCATCACGGACTTTCCGAACATCTTTTTCATCAATGCAAGCGGCGCGTGGCCTTTGCGGAAACCCTTCATCTGGAAATCGGCACGGGCATCTTCCAGTTTCTCGCTCACTTTGGCTTCAAGTTCGGCCGCAGTGATCGTAATATCATACGCGCGCGTAAGGCCTTCGTTCAGGGTCTCGGTAACCTGCATTTTGCTTCCTTCTTATGTTTGGTACGGATGAAGGGACTTGAACCCCCACGCCTCACGGCACCAGAACCTAAATCTGGCGTGTCTACCAATTCCACCACATCCGCATATCGCTGTTATCTTTGACAACAGTTCAATTCCGCGCCTCTCTAACAGACGTTTTTGAGCGTTGCGAGAGAAAAATGACCATTAAAGCCCTAAATCTGCAAAAACTTTTGGCAGTTGTTCCGGCAGGTCTTCGGCAATCAACCCAGCCCCGAATTTCAGCGCACATTCTACATGTAACCACGCTCCGGTTTCGGCGGCCTGCATAGCATCAAACCCGCGCGCCAAAAGCCCGGTAATAAACCCCGCCAGCACGTCACCCGATCCTGCGGTCGCCAGCCACGGCGCGGCACGCGCGCCTTTCGCGAAATGCACTGCCACATTCCCGCTCGGATCCGCAATCACAGTATCGACACCTTTGTATAATACGATACATCCTGCCCGACTTGATGCCTCTAAAGTATCTTCCACCTTCGAGGCGGCACTGCTCTTCGCTGCAATATCGGGGAATAACCGCGCAAACTCGCCCCCATGCGGGGCAAGAATACAGTCGCTGTGCAGCATATCAAACAAGGTAGCATCCAGCGCCAGCGCACTCAGTGCGTCTGCATCCAAAACGGTAGGGCGAGGTGCTTCCAAAACAACCGAGAGCATCTCACCTGCCCGCTCCACGCCGAACCCAGGCCCCAGACACAGCGCCGCAATACGCGTATTTTCCAACTTCGTGGCCAAAGCCATCCCATCCTCGACTGCCATCAACATCACTGACGTAAGCTGCGCCGCATTTTCGGCTATTGCCGTGTGCGGACATCCCAATGTCACCAACCCCGCCCCGACGCGCAATGCCCCACGTGCCACAAGTCGCCCTGCGCCCGTAAAGCCAGCCGACCCACCAAGCACCAAAGCGTGCCCGTGATTATACTTGTGCGCTCCCACATTTTCTTGTTTGTCCAAACACTTAAACCCCCGACGCCGAAAATCCTCGTCAACGTCTCGAATTTTGATAGAATCGCTATAACCGCTCATGGCATTCTCAATCTGTTTAAAAATCAGACAAATTGCCTAAATTATAAGCACCAATGCGGGAAAGATTACCCACCTAAGTAATCCCGACAGTATCCATTTGTATCCCGTCTGCACAGGTGATTTCTAACGCTTATAGGAATTAACCGGAGCATCGACATGAAGAAAATCGAAGCCATCATAAAACCCTTCAAACTCGACGAGGTCAAAGAGGCCTTGCAGGACGTAGGCATACAAGGCCTAAGCGTTATCGAAGCCAAGGGTTTTGGCCGTCAAAAGGGTCACACCGAACTCTATCGCGGCGCGGAATACGTCGTGGACTTTCTGCCCAAAGTGAAACTCGAAATCGTCATGGCTGACGATCAGGTCGAGAGCGCTATTGAGGCTATTATCAACGCAGCTAAAACCGGTAAAATCGGAGATGGAAAGATTTTTGTTTCCAACATCGAACAAGCCATCCGTATAAGAACCGAAGAAGACGGCGTGGAAGCCCTCTAAAACAAGGAAAAGACCATGAGTTATATTCAAAACGTCCTTGATATGATCAAGGAGCACGACATCGAATACGTCGACATCCGCTTTACCGACCCGCGCGGTAAATTGCAGCATGTGACCTTGATTAATGACGAAGTTGACGCTGACTTCCTTGAAGGCGGGTTCATGTTCGACGGTTCCTCTATTGCTGGTTGGAAATCAATTGACGAATCCGACATGAAACTGATTCCTGACTGCCAGTCGGCCTACATTGATCCATTCTATGCCGAGAAAACACTGTGCATCCATTGTTCGGTTCACGAACCAGACACAGGCGAAGCATATTCGCGCGATCCACGCTCGACTGCCGAAAAAGCCGAGGCCTATCTTATTGCTTCGGGCATTGGTGACACAGCATATTTCGGCCCTGAAGCTGAATTTTTCCTTTTCGATGATGTGCGTTTCTCCAACTCGATGAACAAAGTATCGTTCGAAGTCGATGCGGCAGACGCTTCGTGGAACACAGATACGCAATACGAAATGGGAAACATGGGCCACCGTCCGGGCGTTAAGGGCGGCTATTTCCCTGTTAACCCGACAGACGCCAACCATGACATTCGCGGCGAAATGCTTTCAACCATGAAGCGCATGGGCATGAAAGTGGACAAACATCACCACGAAGTGGCGTCCTGTCAGCACGAGCTTGGCTTGGTTTTCGGCACACTTGTGAAACAGGCCGACGAGTTGCAGAAATACAAATACATCGTCCACAACGTTGCACACGCATACGGCAAAACGGCTACATTCATGCCAAAGCCAATCGCGGGTGATAACGGTACTGGCATGCACGTAAACATGTCGATCTGGAAAGAAGGCAAGCCATTGTTTTCTGGCGATAAATACGCCAATCTTTCACAGGAAGCGCTGTATTTCATCGGTGGTATTCTGAAACACGCCAAAGCATTGAATGCGTTCACAAACCCGTCAACTAACAGTTACAAACGTCTGATCCCCGGCTTCGAGGCCCCGGTTCTACGCGCATATTCCGCGTCCAACCGTTCAGGCTGCGTCCGTATCCCTTGGGCTGAATCCCCAAAGGCAAAACGTGTCGAGGCGCGGTTCCCTGATCCCGCTGCCAACCCATACCTGTGCTTCGCTGCATTGTTGATGGCTGGCCTTGACGGTATCAAGAACAAGATCGACCCGGGCGAAGCGTCGGACAAAGATCTTTATGATCTGCCACCAGAAGAGCTAGCCGGCATCCCGACAGTATGTGCATCCTTGCGCGAAGCTTTGGACGAGTTGTCCGCAGACATGGACTTCCTGACGGCCGGTGACGTGTTTACGAAAGACCAGATTGAAGGCTACGTAGAGCTGAAGTGGGAAGAAGTATACACCATGGAACACACCCCGCATCCAGTTGAATACGGCATGTATTACAGCTGCTAAGCTGGTGAAGTTGTTGAAAAGGGCCTCCGGTTTGGGGGCCCTTTTTGTTGGTTTGTGTCAGAGGCTAAAATCCTTTTGGAACTATTTAGGTTTGCAACTGTCACGCTCTCGTAACCTCTCTGCAACATTCATGTCATCGCAAAGCAAATACCTACCTTGGTAAGTGAACAAGGAGAAACCGTCATGCCAAGTAAAAAACTTACCTTCAAGGCCACTCTGGTGATTATTTGGC
>JAPYON010000002.1:0-13670 GCA_029938175.1 Paracoccaceae bacterium
GTTTGAAGGTCACAATGTTGACGTGCATGTCGTGGCGCATGTCTGCAGGGTCGGCGAACCGCGTTGTTGACCACGCGCCGTTGGTGTCAGGCATGGCGGTTGGAGTCAGGTCGTTATCGTTGGTCACGAAAGCCTCTGGCAAGTCTATCCCCTCGACTGTTTCATAGGATTTCCGGATCCAGTGGAAGGTGGTCACGGCGGTCGACGTGTTCTTGACGCTCCATTTCGCGCGGGGCGGGATGAAAGCATACCCCCCTTTGTCCAACGTATGTGTTGTGCCGTCGAGTTGCAGTTCCAGCGTGCCAGACACCACAAACAGAACCGCTTCGGCGTCTGCATCAGGTTCTGGCAGATCACTACCGCCACCCGGTGAAACCTCGACGAGGTATTGGGCAAACGTTTCGGCGAAGCCAGACATAGGGCGCGCTATGATCCATGCTCGTGTCTTATGCCAGAACGGCAGGTTGCTGGTGACGATATCGGTCATCACTCCTTTGGGGATCACGGCGTATGCATCCGTGAAAGTCGCCTGTCCAGTCAGCATTTCTGACTGCGGAGGAAGCCCACCTTTGGGAGCGTAATAAGTGTGTTTCGTCACAATATGTCACCGTAAATTTCTTGATTCATGCGACCATACAATGGAACGCACCGAATGACCCTTATTGTTTCCATTGAAACAGTTTATCTAAACCGGAGGGTGTTCCGAGCGCCAATGCTGCGCAATTTCGCCCCGTGTGGTCAGCCAGACATCTTTGTGCCCCTGCACATAATCGAGGAACCGCATCAACGAGGCGGCCCTGCCCGGACGCCCAACAAGGCGGCAATGCAGGCCGATGGACATCATGCGTCCGCCCTCGGAATACAGCACATCGAAGCTGTCTTTGAGATAGGTAAAGAACTGGTCGCCCGAGTTAAAACCCTGCGGCGAGGCAAAGCGCATGTCGTTGGCGTCCAACGTATAAGGCACCATCAGGAACGGACCATCCGGCCCGTCGACATAATACGGCACGTCGTCGGCATAGGTATCGGCGGAATAGTCAAACCCTGCCTCCATCGTCAGTGTTAGCGTGTTTTCAGAAGACCGACCTTGATACATGCCCGCAGGTTTCTGACCTGTAACTTCCGTGTGAATACGGATCGCCTCGGCGATGTGCTTACGTTCAACTTTGACGTCTACGTCTTTGTAATCAATCCATTTATATCCGTGGCTGGCGATTTCCCAATCAGCCGCGTTCATAGCTGCGACCACATCCGGATTCTGCTCTAGTGCCATGGCGACACCGAAAACAGTTACCGGAATGTTGCGGCCCGTAAACATTCGGTGCAGACGCCAAAAGCCAGCGCGAGATCCGTATTCATAGATCGATTCCATATTGGGATGACGCTGATCGGGCCACGCGGCGACCCCGACGATTTCGGACAAGAATGCCTCGGAAGCGGCGTCTCCGTGTAGGATATTATTCTCGCCACCCTCTTCATAGTTGATAACGAATTGCACGGCCACGCGTGCGCCATCGGGCCAGTTGGCCTTTGGAACGGCCGCGCCGTAGCCGATCATGTCGCGGGGGTGGTCTGTCATTTCAATGCCTCCAATGCCAACGGCAGTGCCACCTCGAAAAGGTCGATATCCTGCGGCCGGCCTGCTGAAACACGGATACACCGATCTTGTGGGGCAACGAAAGGCATGCGGACGAAAATGTTTCTGGCAATCAAGGCGGCGGCAAGCGAACGCGCGTAATCTCCGTCATGGCCACAATCTATGGTTACAAAGTTGGTGGCCGAGGGGATTGGCGTGAAGCCGTATTGCGCCACGATTTTGCCGATCCGTGCTTTGGCATCGGTTACATCGGCCAAAGTCTGTGCCAGATATTGCTGGTCGCCAAGGGCCGCCAGTGCGCCCGCTTGCGAGGCGCGGTTCATCTCGAAATGGTTGCGTACCTTGTTGAAAGCGTCAATCAGTCCCACATGCCCAATCGCATAACCGACCCGCGCCCCTGCCATGCCGTAGCCTTTGGAAAACGTCCGCATACGGATCACATTAGGGTTTTCCACGTCCAGCGCGGGGGCCGTGCCCGAGGGCGCGAATTCAACGTATGCTTCGTCCAGACATAGAACGGTATCCGCTACTACGTTGTCGATCATGTCCTGTACAGTTTCGGCGCCGTGCCACGTACCCATCGGGTTATCGGGATTGGCGAAGTATATCAGCGCGGCGTCGACCTCATTGGCCTTGTCCAACAGCGCGAGGGGGTCTTCGGCATCATCCACATACGGCATGGTGTGCAGCGCTCCACCATACCCCGCCACATGAAAGTTGAACGTCGGATACGCGCCAAGCGAAGTAACAACCGGTGTGCCCTCGCCCACCAGCATCCGGCAAAGATAGCCAAGCAGCCCGTCTATCCCTGCCCCGACAACGATATTTTCAGGCGGAATGCCATGAAACGCGGCAAGCGCCTGTTTCAAATCGTGGCTCTCGGGGTCGCCGTACATCCACACGTCCGGCACAGAGTCCTGCATCGCCGCAATCGCCTTGGGGGATGGGCCAAACACGTTCTCGTTGGCACCAAGGCGGGCGGCAAAGCCTGAACCCTTGGCGCGCTCCTGCGTTTCGGGTCCAACGAACGGAACCGTCGATGGCAGGCTTTCAACCAGTTTTGTATATCGAGGAGCCATCGCCCTAGCCTTTCCGCCGATCATAAATACGCGCGGCAATGAAAACCGCCACTGCGCCTATTCCAAAAAATGTCATCGTGCCGCTTACTGCCGTGTGGCTATCGTTCAGCAAGGCCCCGGCCAAAACAGCGCCCAGCGCCCCTGCAATCATAAACATAGAGCCAAGCACTGACGAGGCGAACCCCGGCATGTCGCCCGCAGGCTCCATCGCGACGGCCTGTGCCGAAGGCAGGGTCAGCCCAAATGCCAGCATATAAATACAAACTGCGCCCCAGAATACGCCGAGCGTCGGCTCCATGAAGAATAAGACACCGTGCGCAACTGTGGCAACGGCCAGTATACTTACAGCCAGCAGGCCGATATTACGCAATCCGATCCGTCCGATCAACACCCGCACCGTTATGGTCCCGCCAAGAATAAAAAACGCGCCGATGGCAAATATCGCCCCAAACGCCGAGGGCGGCAGGCCATAGGTCTCCTCTACCACTACTGCGCCCAGCGACAATATGCTGGCATAACCGCCAAATGTCAGACTGGATACGCCCATGCCCACAAGGAAATCCCGTTGCCGGAACAGATATTTGAAGGCCTTGATAAAGAAGCGGATGCTGAACCGTTCAGGTCGCTTTTCTTTAACTGTTTCTGGTACGTTGAAAGCGGATAACAGTAGCAATGCCAGCCCGAACAGTGCTAAAAATATGAAAATTGCGCGCCAAGAGAACAGAACCATCATGCCTGCGCCCATGATAGGGGCGATCATCGGAGCAATCGCCGTTACCGCCATCAATACCGCCATCAATTTCGCTGCAACAATGCCGCTGCTCACATCGCGGACCATCGCGCGCGCGATCACAGGCGCACCGGCGAACAGGCCTTGGGCCGCCCGAAACCCGATCAATGTCCAGAAATCCGATGCCATAGCCGCCCCGACCGACGCTGCCGCGAACAGCGCTAAACTGACCAGCAGCACCTTTTTTCGCCCGTAGGCATCCGACAGCAAGCCCCAGAATAATTGCCCGACTCCGTAAGCCAGAAAATAGATTCCAATAATCATAGACCCGAGGCTCTCGACCACGGAAAAATCGCGCGCGATCACACCCGTTGCAGGGGCGGTTATGTCAATTGCAAAGGCGGTCAGGGCTGCCCCCCCCCCCAAAAGAATAATGAAATCATAACGCTCAACGAGAGGTTTGGTCACGGTACGCTCCACTAAAAAAGGGACGCTCAATGGCGTCCCTTTCAGTTAACAGCCCTTTAACGGCCACGTCACCCCAAATCTGCCAAACGTTGCATAGCGGCTTGTAGTTTCTCGACTTCGGCCTCGGCGACGCAAAGGCGTTGGCGGTTTTCCTCGACCACGGCGGCAGGGGCTTTGGCGGTGAACTTTTCGTTCGACAGCTTGCCTTTGATGCCGCCAATTTCTTTGCCCAGCTTTTCGATGGCTTTGGAAAGACGGGTGTTTTCCGCGTCGATGTCGATGATGTCGGCCAGCGGCAGACAGAACGTTCCACCCGCAACCGCAATCGTGATCGCACCCTTGAGCGCCACACTTGCAACGGTAATTTCCGCGATCCGGGCCAGTTTCTGGATTAGCACGGCGTTACGTTCCAGCGCTGCGGTGCCAGCCTCATCAAGCTCCAACTGCACCATCGGGATTTTAGCACCCGCAGGCACCCGCATTTCCGAGCGCACCGACCGGATGCTTTCAATCAGGCCAATCACCCAGCGCATTTCCGTGTCCGCCGCAGGAATTACCAGATCGGCGCTGCTGTATTCCGGCCAATCAGCGTGCACCAACATCTTTTCGCGCGGCGCAATATCGCCCCACAGCTGTTCGGTCATGTATGGCATGATCGGATGCAGCAGGATCAGACTCTGGTCAATCGCCCAAGCCATTGTGGCGCGGGTTTCGGCGACAATGATGGCATCATCGGACTGGAACAAGGGCTTGGCGAACTCGATATACCAGTCACAAACCAGCCCTCGAACAAAGGCATAAAGCCCGTTCGCCGCGTCGTTGAAACGATAAGCGTCAAGGGCTGTGTTGAAGCCTTCCAATGCACGTGCGGTCTCACCGACGATCCATTGGTTAACGGTTTGTTTAACTTTTGGGGGGGCGAAATCGGCGCTTGGGATGCATTCGTTCATTTCGGCGAAACGTGCTGCGTTCCACAGTTTGGTACCGAAATTACGGTACCCTTCAATACGTTGCGTTGATAACTTAAGGTCACGACCCATCGCTGCCATCGCCGTTAAAGTAAAGCGCACAGCGTCGGTACCGTATTGGTCGATCAGCTCCAGCGGGTCCAGAACGTTTCCCGTAGACTTCGACATTTTTTTGCCCTTCTCGTCACGCACCAGCGCGTGGACATAGACCGTGTGGAACGGCACTTGGTCAACCACGGCGAGCTGCATCATCATCATGCGGGCAACCCAGAAGAAGATGATATCAAAGCCGGTGATCAGCACGTCCGTCGGGAAATACTTTTGCAGTTCCTCGGTGTTTTCAGGCCAGTCGAGCGTACCGATGGGCCAAAGGCCGGAGGAGAACCATGTGTCTAGGACGTCGGGGTCGCGGGTCAATCCGACTCTTAAATTCGTAGTGTCATCTCCAACCCAACCCAACCCTGTCATCGTTGGAAATTTTACTTCTCGTCCCGTCTCATCTGTCGCAGAAGTTAGTTGTTTTTTATCAATAAATACTTTGACATTCGTGTTCGGATTTTCACGCTCATGAAGAGATTTTGCGGCCACAAGGGCTTCTTCTTCTGAAGAAGCACAATATTCATTTCCATACAAATCATACCAAACCGGAATCTGGTGCCCCCACCACAACTGCCGAGAAATACACCAAGGTTCAATATTTTCCAGCCAGTGAAAATACACCTTCGCGTCCTGCTCCGGCAAAATCTTGGTCTCGCCAGAACGCACGGCGTCAATCGCAGGCTGCACGATCTGCGCCGTGTCCACGAACCACTGATCCGTCAACATCGGCTCAATCACCACCTTCGATCTGTCCCCGAACGGCTGCATAATCTTTTTATCTTCGACATGCGTCATCAGGCCAAGCGCGTCGATGTCAGCCACAATCGCCTTACGCGCCAAGAACCGCTCCATCCCGCGGTACTTCTCGGGCACGATCGAGCCTTCGACCATATGCCCGCGCACGTCCATCAGCGGATATAGCCCAATTTTATTATCTGGATTATCCTCATTAAACCGCTTGGCCACCGCATAGTCGTTAAAATCATGCGCTCCGGTAATCTTAACCGCACCCGAGCCAAAATTCGGATCAGGATATTCATCCGTAATGATCGGGATAAGACGGTCACACAACGGCAGATGCACCATTTTGCCAGCAATCGACGCATAGCGTTCGTCGCTTGGATGCACCGCAACGGCCCCGTCCCCAAGCATGGTTTCAGGTCGAGTGGTAGCAATCGAGATATAGTCTCGCTCTTCGATTAAGGTAATGCTACCGCCTTCGTCTTTTTCAACGTAGGTGTAAGTCTCACCATCCGCCAACGGATACTTGAAGTGCCACATGTGGCCGTCGACCTCGATATTCTCGACCTCAAGATCAGAAATCGCGGTTTCGAATTTTGGATCCCAGTTAACCAAACGGTTACCTTTGTAGATTAACCCTTTGTTATACATTTCAACGAAGACCTTAAGAACAGCATCGTGAAACCCTTTGTCCATCGTAAAACGATTTCGCGACCAATCGCACGAGGCACCCAGGCGTTTAAGCTGGTTAACGATCTGGCCACCGGACTCTTCTTTCCACTCCCAAACTTTCTCAAGAAACTTCTCGCGGCCCAGATCCTTGCGGCCGACATTGCCATCTTCGGCCAACTTACGCTCCACCACCATCTGCGTGGCGATACCAGCGTGGTCCTGCCCTGGTTGCCAGAGCGTGTCAAAGCCGCGCATCCGGTGCCAGCGCACCAGAATATCCTGCAACGTGTTGTTGAACGCATGGCCCATGTGCAAAACGCCCGTCACATTAGGCGGCGGGATCATGATGCTGAAGGTTTCCTCACGACTGGCATTCGCACCCGCTTTGAAGGCGTCGATCGCCTCCCATTTGGCGAAAATATTGGCCTCGGCAGAGGCGGCATCAAAGGTCTTTTCCATAGGCATCGGGCGTATCCTGTAATTCGTTTCGCCCCTACATACAGAGGCTTTGAGCCAAGGAAAACCCCTCAGATGGCACGATCTATTTTGGTGGAGAGATGGATCAGAGATTCCGAGCTTAGCACGCCCTTTATCGCCCCTATCACATCGAGGACTTGGTCAAGCCGCGCGGTGTTCGGTGTGGCCACCTGTAGAACCAGATCGAACCGTCCCGAAGATGTATGCGCCACCTCGACCTCGACCATGCTGTTCAGGCGCTGGATGATGGCTGGCCCCGTGCGCGGTTCGAACTGAATTAGGACGGTGGCGCGTATGCGGTTGGCGCGTGTCGTCTCGCCCAGTTTGACGGTATATCCGGCTATAACCCCGCGAGATTCCATCTTGTCGATGCGTGTCTGAACGGTCGTTCGTGCAATTCCCAGTCGCTTAGCAAGGGTGGAAACCGAGGTTCTGGCGTCGTTGGTCAGCCCCCGTAACAATGCAATATCCATCTTATCCACGTCATTTTCCCCATTTATTCGTCACATCAACGACATAATCACACAAATAGACCGTACTAACGAGAGGAAATATCAAGTTTATGCTGCAAACTCTTGGAAACACGGAAGGCACCGATGACCATCAACTCAGAAATCTGGGATTCCCCAAGCGACTACCTGCAGGCACGATCCCCCGATCATCCAGTGCATTTTTTTGCGCCATCGGCATTGAACGCTTCTGCCAAGCGGTTCCTCGACGGGTTTAACGGCTTGGCAACCTATGCGGTAAAAGCTAACCCTGATCCGGCGGTTATATCTAACCTGTTGGCGGCTGGTCTGACGGCGTTCGATGTCGCCTCGCCCAATGAAATCCGATTGTTGCGGGAAATGGCGCCAAACGCGGCGTTGCATTACAACAATCCAGTGCGTTCACGATCTGAATTGCGCTTTGCGAGATCTGCGGGGGTAAAGTCCTATTCTGTGGACGGCTCTAACGAACTATTAAAGATCATAGAAATAATTTGCCCAGAAGGCGTGGAGATTTCCGTCCGCATCAAATTGCCAGTATCCGGTGCAGCCTACGACTTTGGTGCAAAATTTGGTGCGACGCCCGAAAAAGCGATCGAGCTGTTACAACACGTGGCAATAGCTGGCTTCATCCCGTCGGCAACCTTCCATCCCGGCACGCAGTGCGAAGACCCGCAAGCATGGCGGGCGTATATCGTCGAGGCGGCAGCCATTGCCAGCGCCGCTGGTGTTGCCCTAGATCGTTTGAACGTCGGTGGAGGGTTCCCCGCCAATACTGCCAACACAGCCCCTGACCTTAACAATTTCTTCGCACTGATTAACAAAACTGTAACGGCCGAGTTTGGCGCAACCCCGCCCGCACTGATCTGTGAGCCGGGCCGCGCGATGGTTGCCAGCGCATTCAGCCATGCTACCCGTGTAAAAAGTGTTAACGACAACGGGGATGTATTTCTGAATGACGGCATCTATGGAGGCCTGTCCGAGTTCCCGGTTCTGAATGTCGAGCGACGGCACTCTGTTTTGTCACCGATGGGCAAAACTCGAAGCTGTGTCTCGGCCCCGACTTTGGTTTTCGGGCCGACTTGCGACTCGCTTGATGTGTTGCCCAGGCGGATTATGCTGCCGCGTGACATTGCCGATGATGATTACATTGTTTTTGCAAACATGGGTGCATACGTCAAAGGTATGACAACCAATTTCAACGGTTATGGACAGTTGGAAACGGTGACCGTGCTTACCTTATAAGGTCTGATTACAGCATTGCCCCGACTGATAAACGCTCGTACCTTAGTGTTTCCAAATTAATCTGGAGCATTACAATGAATGATTTTCAAACACAGGGCGTCCACCACATTACACTTAACGGGGCGGATCGGCAGACCAGTATCGACTTTTGGCAGGGCATTATGGGAATGCCGATGGTGTTCGAACAACCGAATCTGGATGCACTACACATTAACCACCTTTATTTCGACTGCGGTGGTGGCAGCACTATCACCGTATTTACGGACGAGGCACGGGAAATTCCTGATGCGCCGCTACCGCAACCCGAAGGTTCACTTCATCATCTCGCGCTTTGGGTCGGCAAACAGACGTTGCTGGATGCGGTGAGTGGTCTAAATGATGCGGGCATTGCAAGCACTGGTATCAAGGACAGAGGATTCATGGATTCCCTCTATTTCCGCGACCCTATGGGTCTTTTGGTCGAGCTGGCCGCGTATAAGTTCGAGCCACCCGAAGGTGTCACTCACGCGCAGGTTCTGGGGCGTGCGCACAAGATTCGTATAGCCCGTAACGCAATGGCAATCGACGAGCAGGATGTTGTGGCAGCGGTGCTGGAACTGACACCGCAATAAGCAGAACTTGTCTTTCCTAAGCCGGATTTAAGCAGCAATATCATACTGAAATCAGGGGCATAATTTTGGCGCGCACACATGTTGTCATCATCGACGGTACTTTAAGCCGCCTTGGAAGTGGCGAAGAAACCAACGCCGGACTTCTGTATAAGCTGCTGTCGGAAATGCTGCCCCGCACTGACCTGTTGGTACATTACCACCCGGGAATTCGAGGCGAGGGATTGCAAAAATGGTTTAATATTGCCGCGGGAATCGGCATTAATCAGGCCATCTGCTCGGGGTATACGGCGCTGTCCCGGAAATATTCGCCCGGAGACAAAATTCTGCTGTTTGGTTTCAGTCGCGGCGCGTACGCGGTACGATCGCTTTCCGGAATGATTGGCCGGATCGGGCTGCTGAAGTCCGAACATGTGACCAATCAACGAGTTCAGCGCGCATTCCGCCATTATGAAATAAATAACAACTCCCCCCGAGCGGCCAGTTTCACCCGTGCCTATTGTCATTCTGATGTAAGAATCGAGCTGGTCGGGGTTTGGGACACGGTCAAGGCACTAGGATTGCCATTCCCCGTTCTGACAAGATTTGCACCAGCGGCGTCCGAGTTTCACGATCACCAGCTTGGGCCAACGATTGCCAACGCATACCAGGCGCTCGCGCTGGATGAGACTCGCCACGCCTTTCGCCCGATCCTGTGGGATTGCCTTCCAGGCTGGCAAGGGCGTATTGAACAATTATGGTTCCCCGGTAGGCATTCCGACATTGGTGGTAACCTCGAAGGGTTCGCGGCTGCACGACCGTTGTCGAACATACCCTTCGTCTGGATGCTTGAAAATGCGACCACCTGCGGCCTGCCGCTGCCCAAAGGTTGGCAATCGCGCTTTCCCACTGACCCAGCTGCCGAAATGGTCGGGGCTTATGCGGGGATGTCCAAATTATTTCTGAACCGTGCTCCGCGCAAAGCGTGTGATACCCCGTTCGACAATCTACATCCCAGTGTTGCCGCGCGGCAGTTGGCACTGGAGGAATATCAGCCCAAAGCTATAATTTGCGAACCGAAAAGCCTTAACGGCTGATTGCGCATGGATGCTACACAGGCTAGCGTCGCCATGCAAAACCGGAGGTGGCATGGGCGATTCATTGATGATTCAGGGAACCGGTTCCAATGTGGGCAAGTCCATGTTGGTCGCTGGATTGTGTCGCGCCATGAAGCGGCGGGGATTACGTGTTTTACCGTTTAAGCCGCAAAACATGTCGAACAACGCCGCCGTGACCGAAGACGGCGGCGAAATAGGACGGGCGCAAGCATTGCAGGCATTGGCCTGCGGAGTGCCCCCGCGCGTCGATATGAATCCGGTTCTACTGAAACCTGAATCCGAGGTTGGCTCGCAAGTTATCGTTCAGGGCAAACGGCTGACCACCGTCGCGGCACGGGAATATGCAGCGTTGAAGCCAACGCTGATGACTGCCGTTCTGGAAAGTTTCGAGCGCTTGAAATCCGAATGCGACATTGTTCTGGTCGAGGGCGCAGGAAGCCCCGCCGAGATTAATTTGCGCACAGGAGACATCGCCAACATGGGTTTTGCCGAAGCGGCGCGTGTTCCCGTTATTCTGGCTGGTGACATTGATCGTGGTGGCATTATCGCACAACTCGTCGGGTCACACGCGGTGTTGCCGGACGCGGATCGCGCCCTTATCAAAGGGTTCTTGGTGAACAAATTTCGTGGTGATCCAAGTCTGTTTGACGATGGCCTGCACGAAATCGAGAACCGTACTGGTTGGCAAAACTTCGGTGTTACGCCTTGGTTCACGGCTGCAAGCCGCCTGCCCGCCGAGGATGCGTTCGATATCAGCAGCGCGGGTGATGGGCCGATCAAGATCGCCGTGCCAATGCTGTCGAGGATCGCGAATTTTGATGATCTCGACCCGCTGAAGCTGGAACCCTCAGTGACGTTAATAATGGTTAAGCCAGGCGAAGCCTTGCCGGGAGACGCGGCCCTGATCATCCTGCCAGGCACAAAGTCCACTATCGGAGACTTGAAATACCTGCACGAGCAAGGTTGGGATATAGACCTGCAAGCCCACATTCGCCGTGGCGGTCGTGTGCTGGGAATTTGTGGTGGGTATCAGATGTTGGGTAATAGCATAGACGACGCCGAAGGGATTGAAGGCTCGGTAGGCAGGTTTGACGGGCTTGGGGTGTTGAATGTTGAAACGGTGATGACTCCGGAAAAACGGCTGGCAAGGGTGACGGGCACAGATGTCGCTAGCGGCACTAATATCTCGGGTTATGAAATCCATATTGGCCATACGGACGGGCCAGATTGCCTTCGCCCTGTTTTAAAAATCAACGGCATGGACGCGGGTGCGAGAAGTGCCAGCGGCCTGATAACGGGTTGTTATATCCACGGACTTTTCGCCAGCGACAGCTTTAGAGCAGCGTTTCTGGAGACCCTTGGTGCGCGCCGATCCAACACGACCTATTCAGCGGAAATCGAGAACACACTGGATGCGTTGGCCGATCATCTGGAAAAATATCTGGGTATTGATGCGATGCTTACGCTTGCGAAATCAGGTGTTTAATATCCAGCGGCGCGGTCTACGGTGAACAAATACGGCTCTCCGGCTTCGCCCCGACGCATATTTTCCGCAATGGTCAGCGAGGCACTCTCGGCTCGTGTCGCGGACGCGATATGCGGCGTTACCGTTACATTAGGATGCGCCCAAAACGGGTGATCCTGCGGCAAAGGCTCGACCCTGAAAACATCCAGCGTGACGTGTGCAACCTTGCCGGAATTAAGAGAATCAAGCAGCGCGTCGTCGTCTATCAACGTCCCTCGGCCCGGATTGATAATGAACGCACCGTCTGGCAACAGGTTCAAGGCCTCTCGATCAAGTACATTCTTCGTTGCGGCCGTGTCAGGCAATAGCAGCACTATAATATCTGATTGTGATAAGATTTTACGCAGGCCATCCTCGCCTGCAAATGTGTCAATTCCCTCGACTGTTTTAAGCGTCCGGCTCCAGCCTTTTACTTCAAAGCCCAGCGTGGCAACAGCCACGGCACAAGATAGTCCCAATTCACCTATCCCCATAAAACCAACGCGGCGATCGCGCGCTAAAGGTGGGACAACATCATTGTTCCATTCGCCGTTCTGGCCAAGAATATGTTTATCCATACCAAGATGGTGCCGCAAAACATGTCCCGTTACCCACTCAATCATCCCTTCGGACAGTCCCGGATCAACCATCCGGCAAAGCGGCACTGTGATGGTTTTGTTCCCCTCGATCCCTTCGACGCCGGCCCACAAACTGAGAACGGCTTTTAGATTGGTAAACGGGGTGAAATCGCTGATTGGTCCGGCAGGTGCGTAGATCATGTAATCCACATTATTAGGCTCGTCCGTACTAGTGACAAGGTTAACTTCCAGCCCTTTTTCGGCAAATGCTTTGTGCAACGATGGCTCGTATATTGTCCAATTTTCGGCGCGGCCAGCGAACATAGCTGTTATCATAATTGCCTCGGTCGATGGATGTGGGCGGACTGGATCAAGCCAAAAGCCCCCAGCAAAACCAGCATAGCTGTCCCGCCGTAAGACACAAGCGGCAACGGCACACCAACCACGGGCACCAGCCCCATCACCATCGCCATATTGACGGTGAAAAAGAAGAAGAACACAGCGCCCAAACCACCCGTTACCAAGCCGGCAAAACGATCACGGTTACTGATGGCAGACAGAACGACGAACATTATGATCGCCATGTAGAGCAGCAGCAACGAGATTGAGCCGATAAAGCCGAACTCTTCTGCCAGTGTCGTGAAAATGAAGTCGGTGTGTTTTTCAGGTAAAAAGTTAAGGCGACTTTGTGTGCCTTGCATGTAACCCCGTCCCGACAGCCCGCCCGAGCCGAGTGCAATTTTCGACTGGGTGATGTGATAGCCCGATCCCAACGGATCAAGTGCCGGATTAATAAATGTCTCGATCCGGCGGTATTGGTAGTCTTTCAGTATCTGCCAACTCTGGCCGCGCGACAGCATCACGAAAATCAGCAAACCACCGCCAGCAGCCAGCGCAACGACAAAATACCACAGGCTGACGCCCGCAAGGAACATCACAACGCCTGTGCCCAGCATCAGCAAAATTGCAGTACCCAAATCCGGTTGCTGTATGACCATAAGTACGGGAATTATCGTTATAATCATAGGGGTTGCCACCCAGATAGGGTGTGATACTTTTTCTGGATCCAACCAATCATAATACATTGCCAACGCCAAGATCAGAGATACTTTCATCACTTCCGAGGGCTGAAGTTGCATAAATCCAATATCAATCCATCGTTGCGCACCCATGCCGGATTCACCGAAAAAATACACAGACACCAGCAAGACCAGAGACCCGATATAGGCCAGTGGTGCAATTCTCCGCCAAAACCGAATGTGAATGAACGCGATAACAAACATTCCGAATACGCCAATCCCGAAACGCTCCATCTGGGT